>JAISBG010000782.1 GCA_031266315.1 Planctomycetaceae bacterium
CAGAGAAATTCGGAACACTTTGGCTCGACAAATGGAATGGTCAACATCATAACAAATCAGACGACTCATGTACGTTTGATGTCTAAAAACTTTTTTCTTATCATCTCTTGAAAAGAAACCGATACTTTGTACTGTCTGTCAGATGTATTTAGTATTTCGTTGCAAAAATATATTTGTAGCGATATTATGTTTGACTTTTGTACACTATTTACTCACTAAGAAGGAGAAAATTATGATTTGTCAATGTACACAATCGGGTTGTGCGGCAGTTTACGCACGGTATTCATCAGATCTTCAGGACATTTCCAGTATTGACGGTCAAATGCGTAAAGCACGGGAATGGGCGGAGCGTAACGGATTCACAATTCACGAACAACATCGTTTTGTTGACGAAGCAATTTCCGGCACGAAAAATTGCCGTCCCGGTTTGGATCAAATGCTTGCCGCTGCCGAACGCGGCGAATTCGACCTCTTACTTGTCGAAAGTTTAAGCCGTCTCGCACGGAGTCATGTTTACGCGTCCACCGTGATGATGCATCTGGTTTACGTATTGAAAATTCGTATCATCGGTATTGATGACGGTTGCGATACGAGTCATTCCGGTTGGGAATTGCTCGCCGGTATCAAAAATATATTAAACGAACAATATATTCGTGATCTCGGAAAAATGGTTCGGCGCGGACATATTGAAAATATTATGCAAGGTTTTTCAACAGGAGATTTATGTTTCGGTTATAAATCCGAACCTGTACAAGAAAACTGTGTTCACGGACGAAATCAAACGGTTAAAAAACGTTACGCAATCGATGAAGAGAAAGCAGTTTGGGTCAGACGGATTTTCGATTGGTACGTGAACGAAAACCGGTCGCTGCAATGGATCGCAAAAGAACTCACTCGGCTTAATGTTCCCAAAGACCACCGCGCGACAACTTCACAATGGAATCATAATATTGTACACCGCATTTTATCGAACAAAAAATATCTCGGAACATGGACATGGGGACAAAAACGTTCCGAACGTAATCCTGTTACAGGAAAGATTCGTTGTTTCCCATGTTCATCGGAGGAAATCGTACGATATACCCGTCAGTTTCCCGAACTTCGGCTCATCGACGATCACCAATTTGCCAAAGCCCAAGATTTGTTAAAAAACCGGCGAGGCACAGAACGGAATAAAAACGGAACGTTTCGGAAATATGTTCCCAATCGGAACAAGTATCTGCTGTCAGGTTTGGTAAAATGCGGGGTTTGCGGTGAGACTTATCTGGCTAGCGGGAAAAACAGTCAGTATATATACTGTCAAAATCGGCGGCACAACGGAAATTGTCAAAATCGGACATTATTATTGCGACCGCTTGCCGAAAAACTGATTTTGCCGGCAATTTCAGAAAAAATCCTGACAAATAAACGGTGGATTGACGCGATTCATTCCGCTATCAAAGATTCAATTCAGCGAAGTGGTAAAGGAATTGCCGGCAAAATAAAATCTAAAGAGCGTGTTATCAATGACTTACATCAAAAAGTCGATCATTTGATTGACCAGATTGAAAACAAGATTCCTATTCCGGAACTTCGTCAACGTCTGGAAAAACGAACCGAAGAATTGCGACAGGCAGAAACTGACTTGTGCGAACTTCGGAATCGGACATTTAAAATGATTCCCATACCAAGCCGTGATTGGATTTTGGAGAAATTAAGTAATTTGGGCAATGTTCTTGCCGGTTCGATAGACAATTCTGGAAATCAGGCATTGCGAAATTTTCTGGATTCGCCGATTTCGGTCGTTCCGGTCAAAATTCCGGGTAAAAAACGGTGTTTTTTGCGAGGAACAATTCGGTTTCGAGCGGGAAAAATCGCAACCGCTTTGACCGGAATTGATTCGGAAAATATTTCAAACGATTTGGTTGAAGAGTTTGTAATCGACTTCAAAGACACGACTTACCGCGATGAACGGCGACAAAAAGTTGCCGATTTGCATCGAAATGAAGGTTGGTCGATCAAAAAGATTAGTGAAGAAATAGGAATTTCAATAAGACATACTTCCAAATTACTCAAAGAAGATTATCTGTTCAGAGGTGAAAAGATTCCTGATTTTCGCGCTTTAAACCGTTCTATTTCTGTTCAAAAATCCGAACCAACCGCAACTTAAAACCGGAACATTCATTACAAACGAAACAGGACTGAAATGTAATCAAACGCTGTACACTAGAACACTCTAGTGCTTTGACACAATTTAAGTGGGGGATGCCAATCATGAATTTGTCTTGTAATAATTGTATCGAGCTGATTTTGCTATCCCAATTTTTAATCGAGACAAAGCACTAGTGTTCCGGAAATTTACAAGGTGATGCGGTTGCCAAAAATCCGCTGGAATGAAAATGGCAATCTGAGAAAAAAATAAAATTTCTTCACCTCGAACAGAAAAAAATGCGTTGGAAATTATTTGTAAGTCTTTATGTTTCAATGAGTTTTGTCTTTTTTTCAGAAAAATAAAAAATCTTCGAAAACGGCGATTTTGGTCTTGTAGAATTTTAGAAAAAATATTATGATTGTGCCCGTTGTTCGGACGATAACGATAATGCGTTATATTCATCGCCGAAATGAACTGAAAGTTACTGCGCACTAGAGAACTTTAGCGTACCTATATTTTTTCGGTTAAGTTCTCTATTTTTGTATGGAATTGACTAGGAATTGGTTGTGTTGACGGAACAAAAATTTTACGTTCATCTCACAGAAGTTGATCGTGTCAAGATACAAGATATCGTGCAGTAGCAATGCGGTTTGCCAAGCCGGATTTTGCGTGCAAGAATCCTATTACATGTTGATTCATTGTGTCCCCAAAGTCCCCCCAATTAAAGGAATTGAAAATCGAATGGAGTCGAAACACAAATTTTGGAATACGATGCGCTGGTTGACCGGACGTTTTGCTACTGTAACGGTTTACTTGGGATTATTTGCATTGTCGTATTGGTTGGCGTTTGCGTTTCGGTACGATTTTGACTGGAACAATAGCGGATTCGTCTTGTGTTATCAAAGTATTTTGTGGGTTTTGTTACTGAAAACGTCGATATTTTTCCTTCACCGTCATTTTCACGCTTACGGACTTTACGCAACATTTAAGGATTTTCAAGTTTTGGTCAAGAGTTCGGTTTTTGCGTCGAGTGGATTTTTTGTTTTGGGACAATATGTTTGGGAAATGCGTTTACCGCGAACAGTTCCGGTATTAGATTGTATTTTCACGATTTTTTTAATTGGAACAGTCCGTTTCGGCTGGCGTATTTTGAAACAAGAAATTTTGCCGAGATTTACACAAAAGAGTTACAAGAGAACATTAATAATCGGAGCAAATTATCAAGGAGTTTTGCTGGCGCAGGAACTTTATGAACATCCTGAACTCGGTTATAAAATTATCGGATTTGTTTCGCTCCGCAATTGGAAAATCGGTCGGCAAGTCGGACAAATTCCGGTGTTGGGACACATTAACGATTTGGAAACAATTTTAGCGGACAACGGAATTAAAGAAGTGTTGACGTTACCGGGGATTTTGAGCGGTGATCCGTTACGAAAAGCGATGAGTGAATGTCAAAAGAAAAATATTCGTCTCCGCATTGT
>JAISBG010000791.1 GCA_031266315.1 Planctomycetaceae bacterium
AAAGGTTGCGTCGGCGATAGCCGACAGTGAATCAGATTAACGACGATAAATTGTGTTGCCTTCCGTTTTGGAGTCGAGTAAAACTCAACCGGCGCGACCGCCCAGCGGGCTTTTTGATAAATAGCCCACCTCTTTTTTAACTACGGGGCGGAACATCAGTTACTAAAACGAAAAATAAAATAAAATAAAATAAAAACAACAAAAAAAGCATCCACAAGATCGACAAGATTTGATCTTGCGGTCTTGCGGATACTTTGAGCGTTTCAAGCGACGATAAAATCGTTCGTGAAGAATCTCAGTCTTCCTTGCAGCAAGACTTTCGACAAGGTGCTTTTTTGGTCGCTTTTTTAGCGGCTTTTTTTGTCACCTTTTTGGCGGCTTTCTTAACAGCTTTCTTCACGGCTTTTTTAACAGCCTTCTTCGCAGCTTTTTTCGGCATAGTTCCATCTCCTGAAAAAAAGATTTAATGTTTGGAGCGAAGCATACGGCTTCGTTCCCTAAACGAAATGGGGTGTTCACTCACATTGAGTAAACAATTCTGTCCCCAAAAACAGTTTATACCATCGAAACGCGCAGAGGGAGATTCGGCAAAATTCATCTTGCAAAGAAAACGTTCCTTCTTATTGGAGAAAAACATATTTTTTGAAGAAGTCGACAATTTCGGCGAGTCCCTTCGACGTTTCGCAGAGGCCTCTGTTATGCTCTTGATGATGATTATTTAACTATTTAACAATTTAATACTTAATAATCAATAACTCAATAAGAGCAACACTTCTCAAGGACAATTCCTATTAAATATAAAATATATTAAATATTAAATAATAGTGTCGTCCGGCTTGCGACCTGTCGATAACAAAAATTAACTAACAAGTCGTTTAATGAATTTGATGACTCATTTCATAAAACAGTTTGTTCAACTGTTGATGATTTCTTCGATGAATTTTCTCAACTGCGCTCTTTGCTCTTTATCATTATTGAGCGTTAATGAGGCGAATCAAAATTCTTCATCGCGTTCATCACTTTCATTAGGTAAATAGATTACACAATTTTGCCAAACCTACAAGAGGTGGTTTTTGGTTTTTTGAAAAATTTTTTGAAAAAAATGAAAAAAAATTAAAAACGTTCTTAAATTATTGCGCCGGACAACGGCATGACGGAGAACATTTTTGAGACGAAATTATTCGGTTCAACTCTTGTTGCCGGATTATTTTTTATCGAAGTTGTCGAAAGATTGCAATTCGTTTTTTGTCGCAAAAATTTTTCTTAAATGCTGAAATTATCGGTATCGGAACGAACGGAATGTAAGTTCCTGATAATTTTGATAGGCAAAATAAGCGAACAATAATGCAACCAACATGAGTCCGAACTGAAAAGCCAAAACAGCAAAAAGTATCGCCGTGATCATCGAAAGAATAAGCGAATTGGCAACTCCGTTGCGCGGAGAAATAAATGAAAAAAATTCTCGTGAAATTTGTCCGCCGTCCATTGGATAGATTGGAAGAAGATTAAAAATGCCCCAAAAGATCGAAATAGAGACAACATTGAAAATGAAAACATCAATTATTGATCGCACATTCAACCCATTATGTACAATATCGTTTTCAAAAAAAGTTTCGCCGGATTGTATTGATAACGATATAAGTATAAAAAATCCTGCTAAAACAAAACCGGCAAGCGGTCCTGCAGCGGAAAGGAATATTTCGTAAAGTAAACCGAAGAAACCGTATCGTTTTTGATGTGAAATAAAAGGGACAGTCATTCCGCCCATTCCGTGAAAGATAATCTGTGACGGTACTCGGTAAACATGACGGAAGACAAGAGCATGTCCCAACTCATGAACAAGAATAGAAACAAACGCGGCTGCAACCCAAAGGGCTATTCTAACAAAAAAGAAAGACATATTGTTAATTTCGCGCGGCATTCCGATTAACGCAATCACCAGCCAAAACAACGGATGTATCCGTATTGGAAAACCAAGAAACTGAAAGTTAACATCGTAAGGAGTTGGTTGATACATAAAAACAGTTCAAGTAGAAAAAGTGAAAGGCAGGATTTTTAATTATTTTAATTAATAGTTAATAGAGGTAGGCAATTGATAAATACCAAACAACGGCAATTGTTCACAAATTGCCGCAACCGGTTGGTTTTATTGTTCTATTTCGGTAGTTTCAAATGACAAGGCGATATCTTACCTTACAATCATCTTGAAATCAACCACCAACAAATTATTGAGCATTTCTAATCATTGAGATTCTGTAATTTTATTGATTATGTTCTATTTATGTATTTTTAATTATTTTGAGGAGAGATTAATGAATTTGAACAATAGTATTTCTGTTAAACTTCATGAGACCAATCACCTATTCAGATTCAATCGATATATGGTATAATAATTTTGGAAAATTTAACATCAATGGTCTTGCCGACAAACGGAGTAGTCATCTCAAAACACAAACATCAACTACGCAAAATCGGAACTAAAACGAAAATTCCACTGAATAATTACAAAAATAACACTTTATTGCCGTTGCAAAGTATAAATTGATGCGTCCGCGTATTCTTTTCGGTTCAACCGGTTTTCCTTGTGGTATCCATGAAATTGCGTCGTATGTTGTACGTCTTGGATTGGCGGATGTTATTATTCACCCGTTGGGTGACCGCTTTATGCAACGATTACAGACGTTCCATCCTCATGTGGTTGGATTGCGTCTTGAGGGCGGGCAATTAGAAAATATTTGCAACCAGATTAAGAATATCCGGCAAAGAATTGAAACAACAATTATTCTTGGCGGTCCAACCGCCACCTCTCATCCGATTGAAGTGTTGGAACAAACGGGAGCGGATTATGTTTTTGCCGGAGATGCCGAAAAATCATTGGCGCAATTTCTTGAATCGGCGCGGAAACATAATTCATGTAATGATTTGCCGGATATTCCCGGTCTTGCTTATTTTTGGGCGGGAAAAGCGATGGTTAATTTACCGCCGGAAAATCCGTTGACAGGAAGACGGGTTCCTTATGTTGACGAAGAAACGCTTCGGAATAACCAACTCAACTGGTTACTTCTTGAAGGCTTTGATCAGGATCAGGATATTTCTTTTGATTCGTTGTATTTGACCGGAGGTCGTGGTTGTCCGGGACAATGTACATTCTGTGCCGGACTGCACGGACGTCATATTCGTACTAAAACAGCAAACCAAATTATTGAGGAACTTCGCGGTGCCGACCAACTTGTACAGAAAGGCAAACTTCATCTGACGACATGGCAACTTTATGAATGGACAGAGGACTCGGTTTTGAAATTATTGCCTGTTTCTTGGTGTTCGGTATTTGACGAAGATTTTTTTCTTGATCGGCAACGGGCAATTCGATTTCTTCAACTGTACGAATTTTATGGTTTCCAACGGCGTTATCGTCTTAGTTTCCAGACGAATCCCTGTTCATTACTGAACAAAAACGGTCAACCGGATGCGGAATTATTTTATTGGATTTCCCGATTGAAGGCGATGATTCAGTTGGGGGCGGAATCGTTTCATCCTGAATTACTCCGGCGTTGGAACAAACGCCATACGCCGGAACAATTGGAAACGGTATTGGATGCTCTTGAAAAAACGGGACAGGATTACAATATTTTCCACATTTTAACGGATTATCATTCGACGCTTCCGGAACTTCGTGAGGCAACGCAATTGCTGCTTTATTCGGCGCGGCGACATCGGCGAATGCGAATTGCGTCGGCTCCGTTTATGATTCCGTTGTACCACACTGATTTACGCCGTGAACTTGATTTTTTGGGACGATTAAAAATCAACCATTTTACCGATTACGAAATTCCGCATCCTGAATGGATGAATCCTTTAGTTGCTTACTGGGCGGATAAGA
>JAISBG010000809.1 GCA_031266315.1 Planctomycetaceae bacterium
GACATTATCCAGCATCGCAATAATGCGAATATCATCATGGAACCGCTTGTTGTCGATGAAACGATATTTAACGGCTATGATCCGGCTAATATTGGCGAAGTGCCATTGTTGTTTCAGACCGGTTATTTGACCATCAAAAAGAGAGAACTGATTGACGATGGTCGTCCCCAATATACGCTTGGTACTCCCAATTCGGAAGTCAACGAATCATTGTTATCGTGTTTATTGCAAGTGTATGGCAAATATCCCGACGAACAAATTTATGGTTTGCGGAGAATGATGCAGCGGCAGATAAACAATTTTGACGAAGCCGGTTTTGCTCGTAGTCTTGAGGCGATGATTGCAACAGTTCCTTATGATTTTCACATTCCTCACGAACATTATTATCATTCGCTGATGTTAATCTGGATGCGGTTGCTTGGCTTCGTAATACGCGGCGAAGATCATAACAACTTGGGACGTTCCGATGCGGTTTGGGAACAACCCAATTTGACCGTAATAACCGAAATAAAATATCACGCCGAAAAAACGATAGACGTATTACTCGACGAAGCAATACAACAAATCCACGACCGACGTTATTACAACAAATATCTTGGCAAAGTCCTCCTTCTTGGCGTAGCGTTTTCTGGAAAGCAGACCGGTTGCCGCATGGAAGAATTAAAACGAGAATAATACCGCTGTGTACGATTGGCTTCGTTCTTGAACGAGTGCTCTGCTTGTCGTGTTCAGTCCGTTAATTTTAAAATGGTTTCAGTATAACTGCAAACCATTCACAAAAAGTCATTGAACACGGAAGGCACGAAAATCACGAAAAAGAGATTCTTAATTCTTCCCCTTTTCGTGTTTTTCGTGCCTTCCGTGTTCAAAACGAACTTTTCTCGGGGTAAAGAGTCCCAAAGTCGAAAAATTCAGTTGAATTTCTGCTCAAAGAGTCCTAAAGTCGAAAAATTCCGTTGAATTTCCGGTCAAAGAGTCTCAAAGTCGAAAAATTCAGTCGGAGACTCGGTCAAAAAGTCCAAAAGTTGAAATCTCCAATTGGAGATTCGGTCAAAAAGTCCAAAAGTTGAAATCTCCAACCGGAGATTCGGTCAAAAAGTCCAAAAGTTGAAAACTCCAACCGGAGATTCGGTCAAAAAGTCAAAAAGTTGAAATCTCCAACCGGAGATTCGATCAAAAAGTCCAAAAGTTGAAAACTCCAATTGGAGATTCGGTCAAAGAGTCCCAAAGTTGAAAAATTCCGTCGAATTTTTTGTCCCGAATGTTTCAATTTCGGTATTTCCTTGTAAAATTTTATAAAATGTTCACGGATGCGGTATATTGTGGTTATTGTGTGGTAGTGTTTACGAGTTGGTGTGAAGATTTAGGTCGGTATGAAATTTTTAACGGTTTTCTTTTTTGTTTCCGCGTTTTTTGCAACGGAGCGGTTTGAGTTTGAGGAAACTCACATGGGCGTGCCGGTTCGGATTATTTTGTACACCGAATCCGTAGAAACCGCTCAGGAAGCAACAAAGGACGCTTTCGAATGTTTTCGTGTTCTTAACAAAATTATGAGCGATTATGATTCTGAAAGTGAACTTTCGGAATTTTGTGCTCAATTTGATTCTTCTGTTCCTAACCCGCCGGAAGCGGTTACGGTGAGCGAAGACCTTTTTGCTGTCCTGAAATCGGCAAAGCATTTTAGCAACATTTCTGACGGTGCCTTCGATATAACCGTTTCGCCGTTTGTTCGTCTTTGGCGGCGTTCGCGGCGGCAGAAGGAATTACCAAAACAGTATTACATTGATCAGGCACGCAAACTCGTCGGCAATCACCTCTGGACTCTCGACGAACCAACTCGCCGCATTCAAGTTCTGAAATCCGGCGTCAAATTTGATCTTGGCGGTATTGCCAAAGGTTATGCGATTGACCGTGCCTTTGAAACGATACAAAAATATGGTATTGACACTGTTTTGATAGATGCCGGAGGCGATATTCGGGTTGGCAAGGCTCCGCAGGATGGTTGGAAAGTTAATCTCAACGGCAAAGAAACTATTCCAATGGAAAACATCGCCATCGCCACATCCGGTGATCGATTCCAATTTGTCGAAATTAACGGCGTCAAGTATTCACATATTATTGATCCGAAAACCGGTCTTGGTCTGACAACACCTTGTACGGTTCACGTTGCCGCTCCAACCGCAACCGAAGCCGACGCTCTTGCGTCTGCGGCAACCGTCCTGAAACCGGAACAAGCAATTGCTTTAATTGAAACACTTAAAAACGTTTCCGTTAAAATTGTACTCCATCAAAATAACCGAATTTTCCAATCTCAAAATTGGCAATTCGATAATGATTCACCGGATTGACACAAAAAATGAAATACTCGATAGAGCCAACCGGCGCGAAACTTTTGACGAATTTTTTGACGAATTGCCCAATCTTTATTTGCTATTCACTATTTTCCGGTTTTTCCGCAACAACAAAGAGGTTTCCACCCGGCAACAATAACGATAACAAG
>JAISBG010000820.1 GCA_031266315.1 Planctomycetaceae bacterium
GACATTATCAATATAAATCCAACTATAATGCTCCTCACAAATTTATTACAAAAATTTCCCATTTCAATTTTCCTTCAATTTTCTTGTTTATTGATTTGTTCTTGTACATATTTTTGGTCAGGTTTTGAGATTTGGTCGAGAGGGATTTTTGTTTTTCGGGTGTTGTCTTGACGTTCAAGTGTAACGTACTTCTTGCCGTCTTTATCATCAATATCAACCGAAATCAATCGCGCCTCGATCTCATAACGACCATCAAGCGATTCCCAATGACGATACTCAAGTGTTGAAGGAAAGGCGATTGTTGATTCTGTTACATCGATTTCAATTTGTAGTTGCTCGGCAAGAGATACATCGTATATTGGTGAACCATTTGCGCCGGTTCCTGAAATTGCTTCGAGAAAGAGCGTCTGTTTACCGGCTTCAGTTGCTTTGTAATAAACATCATTTTTATCGCGGCGAAATTCTCCAGATGTTGAACGTAAACGAATCCATTCTGGGTGCCTTGTTGCCTCTAACGTATACGCAATATTAAGTTTAATTTCTTCGCCAACCATAATGTTTTTCTTTGCTGATTCAAATCGATCAAAATAATATCTGTTAACAAATTTTTCAATCCGTTCTTTGGGAGGAAATGGTTTTCGAATGTATTCGCTGATTGCAATCGCCACTTCTAATAGTATCGTCGATTCAGTAAGCGTTTTACGAACATCGTTATCGTATTCGGTAAAATTCGACTCAAGTATTACACCAACATTAAATATCGCAAAATCAACGGAGAGATCAATATTACAAAAAAATATAGTTTCATTGTTAGAACGTGTTTTGTCAATAGGAATTGCAATGTACGTTCTTTTATTGTTGTATACTTCGTATGTAGTTGTCTTAGATTCTTGTGATCGCATTATTGGATCAGATTCTTTAATTTTCTTATCCTCTGCTGTGTATTTAATAGAAATAATAGCTGCTATCCTTTCATTCTTGACAGGTCTATCAGCAGCAGTAATCGGGAGGGTCATTGGATGATATATCAAATGACTCCTTTCACCAGAGCGATCCCACAACACTCCCCAGCAACTCCATCTATCATTTAAATGTTCTTGGGGTGTATTTCTGTACAAACGCCATCCTTTTGTACTTTCACTTTTACCGATTATTGGTACGGTTGATAAGTGTAAGTAGAAAGGATTATTTTTTATATTCGAAAAATATTGATTTAATTCCTCTTGAACAACTTTACCGTCAAAGGGATATAATTCATATTGTTTTTCGCCAAATGTCATTGAAATAGCATTTTTACTATTCTCTTCACTATGGCACATTGGTACTATTATCAATACCACCGTTACTGATAATATAAAATAGATATTACTCGACATAAAAAATGAAACTACTTTTTTATTCATGATTTTATCCTCTTGTTAAAAACAATCTTATCAAAAGCGATACAATAAATAATAAATATTTGTTGTATACTTTACATGGTTATAAATTAGTTGTTTTCGAAGTACGGGCGTTTCGCTTGCAAGTGCAAATATACAATTTTTTTGTGCAGGCAGGGTGCCCACATTAATAAAAATGGTAATTTGATACCGTGCAAAGTATATCGTAAATATTAATCGACAGTAGAAACTTGTATTTGATTAGACCAATTACAGGATCCTCTCCCCGCCGTACCTGGTGTACTCAAGGATGATTTATACTCGTTGTAGTTATAGATTGTGTCAAATGAAAAAGTTGTACCCGCCGTTCTGGTACCTGTTGTAAAAATAATATTTATCCCGTCTTGCGATCTGGTTGTTGTAATATTGTGACTGTTGGTCAACTCAATGTTATCTTTTTTTAGCGTATAGGTCGTAGTATCAGCATTAATGGCAATTTCAAATTTTGCATTTATTCCGAATATATCAGGAGTTATGCCCAATATAGGATTACAATTAAGTTTACCGGCTTCATTCCCCATAACGCTACTTAAACTGAGATTATTGGGAATATCAAATGGGAGTCCAGCTGACAATTTACAATTTGTACTGGTAGCATTCACACCATTAGCATTTTTTGTTGGATCTGGAATACCTAATTTAAGACATGCGTCATAAACTTCAGCATCGTTGGGAGGAGTAGTAGCACCTGATGCATGAACTGTAACTGCATGAAAATTAAAACCGCCCGATTGTAAAAGTCCTATTGACATAAATTGATCCAGCCCAATAGGGTTAATTGGATTCAATACATAATTATCTTCGATAATTCCCACACGTAAATTTCCCCCAACAATATTAGTGAATACCGCGAGTAATAATGCACAATCACGACAATTTATTGTATTAGGAGACTTGTATACGGTGGTTCCCCCAAAAGTTTGCCACCATACTAATCTTGAATTCTGAACATTAGAATCGTTTCTTAAAAAAAGCATAAAATTTGCCATACGTAAATGTGAATTACTTTCTGCATAATTTTGTGCTCCCGAAGTTATATCGTACGACAACTTTGACGCTTGTCCACCAATGTTACCTTCTAATTCATTTATAGCTTTTTCCATTCTCGTGTAGAGTGGTTTAAGACCGGTAGATGTAAGGGTAATTCCTCCTGCCATATTGCCGGACGTTGCAACATCAACAACCGCTAGCCATGGTTTTTCACCTGAACTGATTCCCCATGGAGCATGTGGTGTGTCAATTATTGTGTAACATTTGTGGTTTGATGTGAAAGTGCCCGGGATAGTAATTTTTGTACTACCATCTTTGTAAAACCAACTATACTCAAATTCCAATGTCTCATTACCAACCTTATTTTGAACTTCATCCATATTAAACTCAACCTTAGTTCCTACTGTGATCTTATCATCTGTCTCTTTCTCTATCCCGTACTGAATTTCATATTCATCATCATCCAAACTAGCAATGGTTTTTTTCCTTTGGATTTTCATGAATATATCAGGTGTGTCTGTCGGTATTGTTCCTGTTGCAGCACCACCCGTAAGATGCGAAACGTAATTATTAGAGGGGGTGGGCATAATTTTTATTGTTGAACCCTTCACGTAACAGATTGGATAGTTATAGTAAGTTGAACGTACTGGAGTTGTTTCTGTTGTCATTTTAGGATAGAAAGTTTCTTTGTAAATTGAATCTTCCTCAAGTGCAGCCAAGCCGTCACTAGTGTCAACATTCAATGTTATTCCCTTGCTAGAAAGTTGCCACGGGATACTGTAAGCCCATTTGGTTGCTGAAGTCGATTGTCCCGTATTGATATCTGCTTGCGTTGTATGAAATTGCATTGGAACATAAGTACCGCTAGCCGCTTCAAATTCGATTTTCCCTATTCCCAATCGAACGACATAAACATCAACACTCTCCGAATCAATCTCATTATTGGCGGTATCACGAAGAATAGCTTTGATTGTGTATTTTTTTGGGTCTGCAAATTTACCATCGTTTATACTTTTCCATTTGCCGTCCCAACTCCAGCTCCAATCTGAATTTTTACTAGTATTCGGAGTTGTACTGGTAGCTGGAGCATTTCTGGTTAAAATATTGACCGTATTGGTTCCATCTAAAACATTAACCTCAGATGTCATATCTGGACATGTTATTATTGATTCAATGGTAGTGGTTCCAGACAACTTAGGATCAAGTACCTTTGTATTTGTTGCGAGTTTAAATTGACAAACGTAAAGACAACCTTTATCTTCTGCACCTGTATTTTTATGTTCCAAAAAAACTTCAATTTCACCACTATCCGGTAATGAATTGGCAATTCCATAAAAATCCTTCGCTGCGTTACTCACTGTTATGGGGTTTCCATCACTATCCTCTGCTACGCCTGTTTGACACCAAGACTCTGAAGTCAAATCCCACCCCGTCGTTGATATAATTTCATTGTCTTCGCCATCAAGTAATTTCAAATTGTCATTGAAGGTCGGTACCAATTTGCCAACATTTAAATCAGGCGGAAAGTAAGCAAATGTAATTGTCCGTTTACTTTTTGCAGGTTGCGGACTAGGCATTGGATCACAGTATCTCAAATATGCTTTTTTGTCATTTTGTTCCTCCAAACTACCAATTTTTACATATACCTCAACAGCTGTACCTTTTGCCGTATCGTTTTTAGATTTCCATGTCAATTTTACTTCTTTATCTCTCATGTTTGAACTTGTGGTACCGCCTACGTACAAACTTGCAGGAAAATCTTCATTGACGAGATTCCATGTACGTTTTGTATTTTTTTCTCCGCCGGTTTCGCTGTTGTACAAATCAAGACCTGTCAAAGAAAGAGTAGCTGTTTCTCCGGCACTTTTCGGTTCAGCTTTCAACTCCAATGTTGCTCTTTTTGCTGAGGCAAAAAATACTCCCGGGCTTTCCTCTTCGCCCTCACCAATTCCACCAAGAATAACATCAACATTAAAAACACCAACATCTTTTTCATCTTTGGCACTGGATGTCGTATGCTTTGCCGTAAGTGTACTTTCTTTGGGATTTTTTCCTTTGACTTTGACTGTTATTTTTCCGGCTTTAGTTCCGGATCGTCCAGCTAATACCCATGACAATTTACCGTCTGTTGGATTTACTGTTGCGCTATTTGTAACGCCAGCAACAAAATCCGAATCAATAACATCGTACAAATCCGATAATCCGCTCAACTCTATCGAGCCGTCTGTAAAGGCATCGGTATCGTATGCAATTTCAATTGTTTCTTCGTCTCCCTTTTTGAGCCAACGCGGAGCCGTTAATGTGATATTTTTTACAGTTATTTTTACAGGCGTTATTGATATTACATCCGTACCGTCGCTTGTATTATCTAAACGATACTTCATACGAAACTTTACCCAACTCGTACCAACATTCAAGCCTTTTATTGTGACTTTTTTTGTGTAAGTTTTTTGAGTTACCCATTCACTATCTGCTTCAGTTGTCGCTGAAACGATTGTGGGATCTTCAGTATTACATGTCTCGTCCGAATATGCCGTTGCGCCAACATATTGCCATTGACAATTTTGAATACTTTCCTGCCCTTGTACACCGTTGGCAGTACAATTACCAGTAACATCAAATACGTTTTCAGAACCAATCGCGCAAATCTTTTCTGTCGGTGTTGCAGCAACAGATGTTGTAATTTGTGCGTGAGCAAAATTACTCAATTGCATTACAAAAAATAATGCAAAAATCAACTTAACGATATGTAACATAATTTTTGTTCTCCTGAATTTTATTTTTTTGCTTTTATACCGTAGCCGGTAAGGCGATAGGCTTCGCCTTTGAACAACCGCTCCACATTGTTGCGATTGCGTGTTCAGCTCCCTGAATTTTTAAACGACTTCAGCATACTAATGCTTTAGTTACGCCAAAAATCGTCACGATTTATGAATTGTAACTAAATTATTTTAGTCTGGAAGTATCCCCAAAATTTTTCTAATTGATTCTTCGGAATGTTTCGGTCTTTGATGGTCAATATCCGCAGCACGGCGAAAAGCTTCATTTGTATTGTAAAGTTTATTCCATCCTTGACGCATTGTTTCTTTCCATTCTTTTCGTTGTTCTTCGTCCCATAAATTCAATTTCCATTTTGCCGCACGTTCAAATTCCAACCAAAATTGGTCGTGAATTACACTGTTTTTACTTTCTTTATTTTTTTCGACCATTGCACGTGCTGTTTGATAAAGTAATATTCGATTCTTCCGCTGATGTTCAATTCCGCCTTGAAATCCATAAATTGCGTCCAATGTTCCCCAATTAGCATAAATCCGTTTTGTGTAATAATCCTGTTCGCGAAAATTTTTAGGAAATGCGGGCGGAGGATAAGGAACAGGTAAAAATGGGATACCGTAATTTTCCTGTACCGCTTCTGTCGGTTCTCCGAATACTTGATCAATTGCTACCGACGACATGATGGTATTGAAACTGTAATTACGATCAATTTTGACAAGATAATTGTGAGGACCTGTTACAACAAATTGAACATGAACACCACCCCAAAAATCACGTACTCTTGATCGCGCGAGCGGCGGCATTTGGCGTATTAATTTTTCGCCATTACGACCGATCAACGGATTCATATCAATTCCAATTGGTTTTGATGGTACGCCGGGAGGTTCGGTTGTAAATTTTTGAGGTACCCATTGCATATCCGTCGGATAAAATTCGATCAAATAATCACGCATCCGATTTGCACCGCCGTGTCCGTCAGGATTGACAAAATACATACTGATCCGAAATGTTCCCTTATGATTAATTTTCAGCCAATACCAAAGATCAGGTCCGTCGAGATGCCAAGGATAAGCTTCTCCGTGATCATCCCACTCCGCTTGTCGGCGAACTCCGCTAATTGTGTTCCAAAGCGTTTTGGGATTATTGTTATTACCACGATTATAATGTCGCAAAGTATCCCATTTACTCAAATAATTTGGTCCGATTGAACATTGAACATCGTAAATTCTATCAGTGTAAGCAAGAAAAGTGTCAGAAGGTGCTTGCGTTGCACAAGCAATCGCCCATTCTCGATAGATTCTTCCTGTCCAATCACCTTGAGTTTTCCAGTCTTCACCTAAATATGCGGCGTAGGGAATTGGTAAAAAATCTACGGTTTGTTTGTCAAGTTTCTTTTCTATAATTTTGAGTTGGTCAAAAGTGAGAGGTTTTGTGACGGCAACGGGCAATTTTTCGTAGTCTTCTTTGGCGACTTCGTACATGTCAAGCGGGCGAAGTTTGCGTTTATGTAAAGTTAGATCAACTTGTGACCGCATTACTCCGCCGCCGTAAGTTCCGAAAAAATGTCGTCCGTCCCGCATTGGGAGAATTTTCGTTATGAAATTGTCGGATAAGCCGCCTTGTTTGTTGTTCACGGTTAAAATTTGTTGCGTCTCGGGATCAACAGCTATTGCTCCGCTTTGCCGGAATCCGTACCAAATTGTTCCGTTATGATCAACTGCAAGCGTTGTAACATAATCTTCCGGTAACAATTTTGCCTTTTCTTCTTTTGAACATTCTTTCCAATCCTTCGGCGCACCGCCAAATAAACCACGAACTTTGTCAGCATAATTGCGACCGCGCACATACGCAAGTTGCGGCGTGTAATCCGGCTTCAAGAAATCTGTCTTACCGCCCAGCACAAACCTCACCATACCCGCACTCGTCGCAATCCGAATATCATTACCGCGATCAAGAATTACATCGTTAATCTGATCCGACGGTAAACCAACTCCCTTTGCATCAATCGGAACAGGACTACAATTGTCAACTCCAAAACGATTTTGCGCAACAATATTTCTAACATGCGAATAATTACCCGATTCGCTACGACCAAAAATCGCAAGACCATGACATTGTGTTCCTGCAAAAAGATTGCCGTTGCGGTCAAATGCGATTGATGAAACTTGATCTTCTAGCAAACCGTCTTCACGATTGAAATGTTCCCACTCGTCGGCAATAATTTTGTAACG
>JAISBG010000837.1 GCA_031266315.1 Planctomycetaceae bacterium
CGAATAAGACCATTAAGAGAAAGTGTTGTTTCATTGATTGGGGGAGTAAACCAAACCGGTTGTTCCACAACAGAACATGCTCCCAACACAACAAACTAAAAAATTTCACAAAAACAAAAAACACCGTGTTAAAAAAATGATCGTTATTTAATCATCAACCTTATTCAAGCCAATTTTCTGTCCAGTTTTTCCAGTCCACCGCTGAAGTCCGCAAGGCGCATTATATTCAATTTCAAAAAGAAAAAGAGTACAAAAAGGTACTTGCGGACAATGCAGTCATCGTAGAAATATTGTGCGAAAATGGCGGTTCCTTCGAAATGGACAAAAAATCAATTTCGTTACGTGATATTTTGGTCTTACGAGATATGTTAGTAAGCCGTTCCGGTGCTGAAAAAAACAGTCTGTAAATGGTAGTTTTTTTCATTCTTAAAAAATGGTCTTGTTTGGGAGAGCCAAAAAGACCTACCTAATTCCTATTTTAACAATTATTCGAAAAAATTTTAATTTTTTTCGACTTTTTTTCAAAAAGCTGCCTCACGCGCCGCTTGCACGGCTGGTAACAGGAGAGCGATTAACACGCCGATAATCGCAATCACTACAAGAAGTTCAACTAACGTAAAGGCGAAAAAACAAGTTTTTTTCATGGTATTCTCCTTATGAAAAAAAGGTAAAATTAACAGATTACATTACAAATAATCTGTTTTGTTATGAAATTGGGAACAAACGTAACGCCGAGAAACGGCAACAGAATATCGCTCTTAGACAGGAGCGACACGTCACTTAAAACAGGTTTATTCCCACCGATCAAAGTGGTGCATTACATAAAATGCAATGCTGAATTATACCTACAGATTACCACGCGACGCTCCCTTATCAGGAGCTACGCAACATCGTAATCTGAAGTAATTTTCTACACGGAAAATCCGTTGATCTTGTAGAAAATTACAGTTCGCCGAAGCGATTTAAGTGTTGTTGACGTACTCTATTTTTTTAACGCCCGAATAAAAATCCGGGCAATTTATTGTTCAAAACGGAAAAATAATCTCCAAAAATTGAAAAAAGTCGGAAAATAACAATAGTGTATAGTATAAATGACAGTTCAAAAAATATCAATAGGAGAGTAAACAAAATAGACGAAATTTTGGTATTTTTTTGAAAATTTTTTAATTTTTTTTCGCTTATGCCCAAAAATCTAAAAAAATCGTAATTATTCAGCAGAATTTTCGTTAAAAGTAGGCAATCATCAGGTGAGCAACCTTTTGTAGGTGGGCGACCTTTTGCTAAAAGGTCGCGTCGGCGTACTCGCCGACAGTGAATTAGATGAACGACGGCAAATGGTGTTGCCTTCCGTTTTGGAGTCGAGTAAAACTCAACCGGCGTAACCGCCCAGCGGGCGGATTGCCCACCTCTACCTCTATTTTTCTGCTATTAATAAAAACACCACACCAATTCGTGATGGTTGATGATTAATGCGTAATACTGATGTGGTTATGTTGATCGACGTTAACAATGGTTGGTTTGTGTTGAGCGAGTTCTTTTTCGTCAACATGGGCGTAGGTCAAAATCACCACCATGTCTCCAACCATTCCGGCACGCGCCGCAGGTCCGTTGAGAAGCATTGTTCCCGAACCGCGTTCGCCTTCAATTGCGTAAGTGGTAATTCGGGAACCGTTGTTGAGATTCAAAACGTGAACCTGCTCATTCGGTAAAATATCCGCCGCTTCCAGAAGAATCGGATCAATAGTAATACTTCCCTCGTATTCAATATCCGTACCAGTTAGTATGGCTCGGTGGATTTTCGATTTGAGCATGATTCGTTGCATGAAAGTAAAAAAAATGTCAGAAGTTTTTTATGATTCGTCCTTTGTTACATGGAAGAGCGGTTTACCAAATTCAACGGTTTCACCGTTTTTAGCAAGAACAGCAATAATTTTTCCAGAACATTCCGCCTGAATTTCATTATAAACCTTCATTGCTTCAATGATACAGATTGTTGTTTCCGCATTGACGGAATCGCCAATCTTAACAAATGGCGGAGTGTCCGGTTTCGATGCGGCGTAAAATGTTCCTACCATAGGACTTTTGATAATCTGAATATTTTTTTCGTTTGGAGGAACCGAGTTGGTGCCGGAGGCTGCAGTTGCCGGAACAGCCGTTGCAACCGGAACCGTCAAAGACGGAACCATCGCCGATGGAACCGCCGCAACTTGACCTGCCGCAGCCGGAATTGTTACAACCGGAACATTCCGTTTAAGTTGGATTCGCATATCCGATTGCTGGATATCGAGTTCTGTCAATTCGTTTTCCTGCATCAATTCGACAAGCCGTTTGATACGCCGAATATCGAAAACATCATTACCGCTATGGGAAGAATTAGCCATGATTGTAATTGGACGACGATTATTTTAATTTTAGTTTGTCAACAACTATGAGTAATACGACACCGAATGTCCGGTAGGATTGAGATGGCAACTTATACTTCATACTTCCGCAATTAACTCAATCTCAATTTTGGCACCGCGCGGCAATGCCGCAACTTGAACGGTACTACGTGCAGGTCGGGCATTGCCGAGATGTTGTTCATAAAGGACATTCATCTTGCTAAAATCGGCAAGATCTGTTAGAAAAACAATTGTTTTTACAACACGGTTCCACGAGGTTCCCGCTTCGGTCAAAACGGCATCAAGATTTTTGAGAACTTGTCGGGTTTGCTCTTCAATAGAACCCGTAACAATTTCCATTGTCTCAGGAATCAGAGGAATCTGACCGGAAGTGAACAAAAAACCTTGACTAATAATACCTTGTGAATAAGGTCCGATAGCAGCGGGTGCTGATGGGGTACTAAGTGATTTCATTTTTTACTCGATTTCATCTAAAGCGTTTTGTAATTTATTTTTAGGTTGTGCTCCGATCATTCGTTCAACCACAATTCCTTTGTTGAAAAACAGAAGTGTCGGGAGCATTTCAACACCGAATTTTGCTCCGATTTGCGGAAACTGTGCAATATTAATTTTAGCGATTTTGGCATCGCCGTCATTTTCTTTTGCAAGTTCTTCTAAAATGGGAGCAATCATTCGGCACGGTCTGCAGGACGGAGACCAAAAATCGACCAGAACAGGGATTTTCGATTTCAAAACATTCTGTTCAAAATCGGTTTCCGTCAACTCCAAAATTGATTCCATATTGGTAATTCCTTGTACCAGCACAGGTTAAGTGATTAAATAATTTAGAAATAAACGACGGGTTAAAAGTTTAGGATCGGTACGAATCCGCAACTTCAGCAATTGATTTACGATTGTATTAGTTTTATTGCATTTGACAAGACGTTGGACGTTCTTAAAGTTCGAAAGAACGCAATGTCGTTAAAATCTGTAGAAAAGATAAGAAAAATAGATAAAAAAGAGAAAATATTTAAAATATAATGTTGTCTTTTTCGATTATGTATTATATTTTATCTGTAAAGCAATTCGACAGTGATTTGCTGTTAATTTACCGTGAAGTCGGAGACATTGGGTTGAAGCCCAATTTCCTTCCAAGTCGTTGTGTAATCGAATGAAGGGTTTCCGGTGTCCACAGTTCCACATTTTAGAAGGAGAAATTAGATGAAAAAGTTGTTGATTCTCGCGATTGTTTTTTCGTTGACGGTTGTTCTGAACAGCGTGAGTAATGCTCAGGAAAACGTTGTGCCGGAGGGAAAGTTTGTAGCGACGGAAATTGCTGCACCCGAGGTGACGGCAGCAACTGTTGTCGAAAGTGAAAGTGCACAAGGATGTTGTGCTCCGGTTCCATACCGACCGTGTCCGTTCCGTCCGTTTGTTCGTCGTGCATGCACGCCGTGTGTGGCTGCTCCGTGTAATCCTTGCCCGCCTTGCTCGCCGCAACCTCCGATTTGCGCTCCAATACCGCGTAAACTGTGTGGTGCCCCGATTCAACCGCCGTGTCAAGTAGATCAGGCAGTTTATTCTCCGTGTGCGAATCCATGTGCAGACGCTTATGGTTACGGTTATGCCGGCAACCGTTCACCTCTTCGGAATTTCTTTGCCCGGTTGTTCTCAAGATGTCACAGTAATTATGAACCGTATTATGGTTACGACGTTCCTCAATTTGGTTACGGTGTTGATTGTCCTTGCCATTGTGAACAACACTAATTGATGATTTGTTTTCAATAATTCGGTTTCGATGATTCTCATTACGCCGGTATTTCAAATAATCTTTGAAATACCGGTTTCGTGTATCCCACTGAAATATTACAAAATAATAGGTAATCTTTCATAAGCAATTATAAGGTGGGCGACCTTTTGCTAAAAGGTCGCGTCGGCGATAGCCGACAGTGAATTAGATTAACAACGGTAAATGGTGTTGCTTTCCGTGTTGGAGTCAATGCAAACTCTACCGGCGCAACCGCCCAGCGGGCGGATTGCCCACCATCCTAAAAACGCGAAAAGAGGTGGGCTATTTATCAAAAAGCCCGCTGGGCGGTTGCGCCGGTTGAGTCTGCATTGATTCCAAAACGGAAGGC
>JAISBG010000840.1 GCA_031266315.1 Planctomycetaceae bacterium
AAATTAGGTTGAAAATGAGGTTGCGAAAATTTGATTTCGATCCTTTGAAAAATACCAAATAGAATACTAACAAAGTATAACCGTTTGGAAATCCGGTTGCCTGTCGGAAATAGGGGCAAAGTCGGCTAACGCCGACGCAACCTTTTAGCAAAAGGTTGCCCACCTTCTTGTTTGCTTTGCCCACCTTGTGGTTGCCTACTTTTAACGAAAATTTTAATGAGGTTACAAAATATATTTTATTTTGTGAAACGTATTCGTCCCCAACTTCCGCGTTCTCCTGAAACACGGTTATCGCCATTCCAAACAAATTGACGTTGCCGGCTTTGCCCGTCCTCACTGTCATCAATCGCCATATCGAACAAAATTTCCTGACCTTCCTTGGGCGTAAAACCGAGCAACGTAAACGGAATCGCGGCTTCAAGATAATATCCTGTTCCGTCCGGTTTCAAAATAACAGACCGTTTAATAGTTCTTTGTTGTTTTGAAGCGTTACGAATAAAAGTTTGAGCGTTCCCTGTCGGGTTTGCGCCGAGAAGAATTTGTCGATCACTGAAAATCAGATTTCCCGGTTTGTCGAGGTTTTCGTGTCCGATAAACAACTCAATTCCGTCTCCTTGCCAAAGATCAGCCGCTTGGACATTGTTCTTGCCGGGAGTTTTATCGGTAACATCGGCAAAAACGTACAGATTTTCCGCGTTCCAGACAACACGGAACGCCGCACTGATTCCAGCGGCATCGGCTCCGAGTACCATGCGGTTTTCAGCAATCCGAATCGGCGGTTGACCGGGCCAATCGTCGCGGCTTCCGTCAATGTTCAATGGTGTTTCAATCCATGTTGCCGCAATCGTCTGTTTGCCGGAACCTTGCGATTTCGGAACAAATCGCGGATCGTCAAAACGGAATGGTTCGCGTTGACCGGTAAGAATATTACGAATATCTTTGTTCGTCTTCACTATTTCCGCGACAAAATTTTTCCAAGGACGGTCTGTAACGGAAAAGAGTCCTGTATTGGCTTTTTCACCGGTATTCTTTTCAAAAAAACGTCCTGAGCGTGCCTGATCAAGTAACGTAAACCATTCAATACCGACAACATATCCTGTTGCCGCTGCCTGTTCAACATAATTCCGGTAAGCCAGCCCCCGTTCGGTTTGCGTATTAACACCGCCGAGACCGCCGGGCAACGCCGACTCCGCCGTGCAAGTGTAATGCCACTCACTGAGCAACATCGGTTTACCGCCCGACCATTTTTCGATACGATTAAGAAAACGGACATCAAACGCAAGTGTATAATAATTGACGCTGATAACATCACAATATTTCGCACAAATTCCGACCAACGCTTCATTGTTCGCGGTACCGGGTTGCCAACGGCTGCCAAGCAAGAGATGATTTTTATCGTATTTGCGGAATGTTTCGGAAAGTAACGAATAATATTGATCAAGGTAGATTTCGGTAAATTCTGTAATATTTTCCGAAGCCGACTTTGTTGTTACGGGAAGTCCCGGTTCGAGGAGAGCGTTAAACGAATCCGCTTGCATTTCCCATGCGGTGTTGAATTTTTTAATGTTGCCGTATTTTTTTTCCAAAAAGTCAACCAGTTTTTTCTTGGCGGCAAATTTACCGGACAAGGCAGGCAAAGCACGCGGCAAATCTTCGGCGCCTTGTTCGTTGGCAAGATAATAACCAATCACCAACGGGTCATTCGCATGTGGAGTAATCTCTTTGGCAAAAATACCGTCAATCGTTTTTGCGAGTTCCGGATCAAACACATCGAAAAATCCCCGTGCGCCCGGAATATCGTAACCAAGTCCCCAAAATCCGAACATTCGGACATGCGGAAATTGTTTTTCGGCAAAAGCAGACGGAATACCTGAAAACGCGCCGCCCGATGTAAAACCAAACGCACGAACCCGATCAATCATTCGTGCCGCCCATTCGTTGACATCATAAGGTTTGCCGTATTTTCGAATCACATTGACAAGATAAAAAGAAACCGCTTTATCATTCCACCATGCCTGCGGATTCCATGCGGTTGCAAATTCTCCGGTTCGCGGCGGCAACCACTCAAAAATAGATTCACGCCCTTCGGTGTAAGTATAATCTTCACTGGGGTTGAAACTGCAAAGACCAAGATGAAAAAAAGCGTTACCGTTCGGATCAACGAGAAACCATTGGTCGTTTACTTTTTCAACGTGAAAAAAACCGGTTTTTTTCAGACCAAACGTTACATCGCTTCCTTCAAACCCGCCGTAAACATCGAGATTTTTCTGTTTCGGAAACAAAGCGTAATAGAGTTCATCGGCTTTGACATCTTTTTTGAGTTCTTCTTCAGACGAAATTTTACCGGGGAAATCCCGAACAAAATCCTGCCCGAACCGGTCAACCATTTTAGTAACACTAAGATTGGTATCTTTACCGGACGAAAATTTCAGATCAACTGCGGCATGATCTTTGTTGTAAGGACAACTGAACCAGACGTGAAAGATTGACCAATTCCATTCGCGGTTATCTTGAAGTTGAAAAAAGGTTCCCGGTTCCAGACCGGTCAGATGAATAGTCGCACCGCTTGGAGCGGTCAACTGCATGGTCTGTGTGTTTCCTTGATAAAGATGAGGTTTTGCGGGTTTTTCCATTGGAAACGGTTTCGCTTCCTGCTGATCGAAACGATATTTTCCGCCTTCATTGATTGCAAAAGGAATATTGCAACCGATCCGAAAAGTTGCCAAACCGTTGGGCGGATTTTTGATACTCATTTCAATAAGTCCGTCTCTTTTGTTGGCAAAAACAATTTCTGTACCGCCTTCGTATTTAATAACGGCGCGGTTGCCATTCTCGGTGATGGATTTATCAAAAATTTTGGTTAAATCTTTCTGACCGTTGTCTTGAAGGCTTGGATAAGAAAAAACAAGATCATCCAATCCTTGCAACGAAAATCTAACCCCGTCCGGCGTCAAGGGCGGTTCCGCCGCCAACAGCATTGAAGTTGACAACAACATCAGAAAGAAAACTGAAAACATTTTAGTCATAGTCATAGTAAACCTTTCAATATTCGTAAAAATTATAAAGTAAACAAAATAGGCGTTGAACATTTAATCATATTTGTCACAATAAAATTCAACGTGTCAATAAAAAATTCCTGATTCTACCGGATTAGGTGTTTTCCACCGGAATAGTCAAATAATAGGTAATATTTCATCGGCAATCATCAGGTGGGCGACCTTATTGTAGGTAGGCGACCTTTTGCTGAAAGGTCGCGTCGGCGTTAGCCGACTTTGCCCCTATTTCCGGCTGGCAATCAGATTCCCAAACGGTTAGCAACACAAATTGCCATTGTTAATCTGGTTCACAGTCGACTAACGCCGACGCAACCTTTTAGCAAAAGGTTGCCCACTTCTTTTCGCGAATTTTCGTGTGTTTCGCGTTTAAAACGAACTTTTCAATACTTGGACACCTAATACGGGAGAATCAGAAAAATTCGCATTCCGGTTTTGACCTTTTAAGTCGCAACTATCAAAATCTTCCTAAAGATAACAAACCGACAACAGAATAACAAGAGCAACCGTCAATGTTACAAGGTGAAAATTCCGCGAAAACGAAAGTTTGATTTATTGCTATCATTTTACACTTTGTCGAACATTGACGTTTATTGGTTACTGGTTTTATTGTTCAAGGTTTTTCAATAGTAAAATTAAATTTGGTTTTTCCTTTAATTTCGCAAGTCAATCCTGAAGTTGAAGGCGAACAATATTTTTCGTTGACGATTCGTTTCATTTTGAAATCGGGCGGCAACGACTGAACCGGATTATCAAAATACACGGTATATATTCCCGGCGGAACACCATCTCCGGGTTTGAGGGAGGTTAGTGAATAGGTTCCGTCTTCTTTGAGTATTCCCCGTGCTTCGTAAGTTTTTGTGGTAAAAATTACATTGTTTCCGGTAACCGGAGTACCGTCGGGGTAAGTTACTTTTCCTGAAACAGTAACAAGTTTATTACAGCCTGAACAGAAAAATAAGAGGAACAGTAAAAAAACAGTGAAAATTCTCATCGAATCAAACTCCTAAAAGTTAATGGATTAAAATATTCGTAATTTTTCAAAATATTTCAAACGATAAATCACGGTAATTGAGTAGGTCTGCCGTCATTGACAATCGTCAACATAGCGGCAGTTTCAGCGGGAATGGTCATGGTAATAGCACGAACAGATCCGTCGCCCAATGTAAAATTACAAATTCCCGGATGCCAACTACCGAATCCTAATCGTGTTCCTCCCCAAACATTAGCGAAAACATTCGGCGGATTCAGACTTCCCCGTTGTCCGCCGTCGAGGATTGATCCTCCCGATGTGTAACCGCCAAACTTGAGACCGCGACAACTGGCAAGAGTCTGCCACTCAAGAACATTCAGATAAGAACCATCGGAAAGATAGCCGGAATCATTTGTTTCTGCGGGATTGGAACCGCCGTCAATCCATGTAACATTTAAAGCGGAAGCCCATTCCGGCGCATTAGGATCATTACCCATAAAAATTTGTTTTTCACCGAACAGGATTTGATTACTTGTTCCGTCATTGAGCCATGCAAAAGTATCTCGCGGTAACCATGTGGATGCGGTACTTGGATTACTTAAAATGGCAGCGCGAAATGGTCCCCGATGATATTCATAATAAGGTTTTTCGGTACCGCCGGAAACATTGTCGGTACGTCCGACATTTGTATGCCATTGACCGCTCCATGCGTTATTGGTATCCGTATCCCAGTTTCCGTCCGTAACAATTGCAACAGCAAAAGCGTAATCTCCACGAGGTCCAGGGCTGGAGTGATAACCGCTACTGGAAGTTGGAATGTCATCGGTAATAGCTATTCCGCCGCGTCGGGTTGGACATTTCATAATGGAAACCGAACCGAATGAATTTTTATTTTCCTGTGACAAACCGTTCCACCAACCGCTGTCATGACCAATCAACCCGTTTATTTCAAGACGTTGTTTACAAATTTCCCAAAGAGCTTGTTGCTCAATAAAGGGATAAATATAAGCAAAGAGTGAAAATAATCGTTGCTCATGTCCCCAACTGAGATTAACACCGCTGCCGGATGGCGGTAATCCTTGTAATGAATCATGGAAATTGTGAGTTGCAATTCCCAATTGTTTCATGTGATTGGTGCATGACATTCGTCTTGCCGCTTCCCGCGCCGCCTGAACAGCGGGCAACAGAAGTGCGATTAACACACCGATAATCGCAATCACCACAAGAAGTTCGACCAACGTAAAGCCGAACGGCGATGAACGCATGAGTAATAAGAATATTGTGGAAAAGTATTGTGAAAGCAGAGACTTTTCCCTATCACTTCTTAACTCTTCCTCATATACTGCCCCCCCCCCCCTCGTTTGCCCATTTTAACATTTGATTTTTCACTGAATTTTTTACCGAATGGTTCCGTGAATTTTTCGAAGCGTTTTCAATAAAGTTTTTCATCGTAATACCCTTAATTTACAAGGTTTTGTTGAAATAATCGCAAAACGTTTGCCGCAAACAATACGGCAAGAAAACGCAACACGATTGAATAAGATTTAAATTTTACGCCAAATAAAACCAGAAGTCAAGCGGAATCTTTTTCTTTTTTTCTAAAAAATAAAAAAATCATAATTATTTTGCTGTTTTTGTCATTTATACTGTGTTAGTTATGAAATTGGTATTTTTAAAGATTCACTGGATTGTTCCTATTACGAAAAAACAATCTAGCGGCAAGCCTAATTTTTCTGACAATAGAGTGTACCTGCTTGTATTTTTAATTTGGTTTTGTTCTAATAGGGCAGATATGTTTACCGGAGGTTTTACATTGTGGTATTTCCGGTTTTTGATTTGAAGATAGAACCCTTTTTACCTGAAACATTTTATGTCCCAACTTCCTGATTATGTTGTTTCGGCAAAGCCGAATCCCCAAGAATCCCGAGCCGGATGGCTCACAACAACCGCCGCAACTTATGCCGGAGTTATGCTCTGGTTTGTTTTTTGGCAAGATGTTCCCAACGGCGGTCAAAGTGTTGCCGGCGGAACTCTTTCGCAAGGTCTCGGTTTGGCAATCGGTTCGCTTGTACTTGCGGCGTTCCTTTGCCATTTTCTGTTTTACCTTGCACCGGGTTTACTCGGTCTGAAAACCGGTTTGCCGCTTGCTGTTGTCGGAACGTCAACTTATGGTGTTGTCGGCGGTTATCTCATGCCCGGTCTGCTCATGGGACTCCTGCAATTCGGCTGGTTAAGTGTGAACGCTTTCTTTTCCGGTTTGCTCCTCGCCGCTCCATTCGGACAAGGAATGGGTTCGCCGCTCCATTTGGGACTCGGAACACTTTGGGCTTTAATCGCCATGTTTATGGGTCTCAAAGGGATTCAGTATGTTGGCAAAGTTGCGTCGTTTATGCCAATCATTCCCATTGCAATTCTCCTTTTGTTACTTACCAAAACAATTGGAACAGTCGGAGCCTTCAGCGTCGATGAACTTATGAAAGCCGCCCCCAAAGATGTTGACCCTGTAACACTTTTCGGAAATGGTCAACTCGGTGTTTTGTCCTTGATGTGTGCTTACGTCATCGGCTTCTTCGCAACTGCCGGAGCCGCCGGTGTGGGATTCGGGAGCGGAAATAAAAACCAAACCGCCGTTCAATTCGGCGGACTTGTCGGAATTGTATTGCCAACGGTTGTCAGCGGAATTATTGCGTTAATTGTTGTTGCGGGCGCACAAAAGTTGGCACTCGACGCGGGAAAACCGGAATTTCTTTCCGTTTATCAAATTCCGGGCTTATTCGATTTGATTCTTGGCAAAGAACTTGGGTCAATTTGTATGTTCCTGCTGGCAATTGCCGCATTTCCGTCGGCTTGTTTTTGTACTCTTATTGCTGCCGACTGCATCAAAACCTCGTTTCCAAAAATCAATCCTTGGGTTTCCTGCGGAGTTGGTGTTGCGGCGGCGATTGCGTTGGTTATTTCCGGTTTGGCGGGCAAAGCCGGTGATGTGTTCACGGTCATCGGTGCATCATTCGGTCCTATCTGCGGCGCAATGGCTGCGGATTATATCCTTTCCGGTTTCAAATGGGCGGGACCGCGTGCAGGGTTCAATCCTGCCGGTTGGCTTTCGTGGCTTGTTGGCTTTGCGGTTGGAGGAGCAACTCTCGTTATCACGAAATTCTGCGGACAAACAATGCCGTTTGAAATCCCATGCCCGCCCCTTTCGGCATTCATTGTGGGTTTTGTACTTTACACTGTTTTCGCCCAAATCGGGTTGCAATCAAAATCTCTTGATTTGCCCCAACGAATTGATCAAAACAATTGATCAAGATAATTGATGGGTAACGGAACGAAACAAAATTCGACCGAATCAAGAAGCAGGCGACTTTTCACTGAAAGGTCGCTTGCCGTTAGGCAACAAGGAGGAACGGCTGTCATACGGGAGTGTCAGAGGAGAGGTGGGCAATCCGCCCGCTGGGCGGTTGCGCCGGTTGAGTTTGCATTGACTCCAACACGGAAAGCAACACCATTTGCCGTTGTTAATTTAGTTCCCAGTCGGCTATCGCCGACGCAACCTTTCAGCGAAAGGTTGCCCACCTGATGATTACCCATGAAATATTACCTATTATTTGACTATTCTGGTGGGAAACACCTAATCCGGTAAAATCAGAACTTATAACCGTGAAAAGTATATCGACATTCACTCGACGGTAACACTTTTTGCCAGATTTCGCGGTTTATCAACATCGCAACCGCGTGCCACCGCAACATGATACGCGAAAAGTTGGAGCGGAATATTATAGACAATTGGTTGCAGAAATTCTTCAATTTTCGGCAATTCGATGACATCGTCGGCAATTTCGGTTGTTCGTTTATCGCCTTCGGTGATCAGAGCAACCACCGGACCGCCGCGAGCCTTGATTTCCTGCATATTTGACAACGTTTTATCGTGAACGTAACAAGTCGGCGCAACAAAAACACTTGGCGTAACAGCATCGACAAGAGCAATGGGACCATGTTTCATCTCTCCGGCAGCATAACCTTCGGCGTGAATATAACTGATTTCCTTGAGTTTCAACGCGCCTTCCAATGCGGTAGGGAAATTGAAATGCCGAGCAAGAAAAAGAAAACTGTTACAGTGAGCGTATTTTTCGGCAATCTTTTTAACACGGTCATTTGTGGCAAGAGCAATATTCGCGAGTTCCGGCAATTTTTCGAGTTCGGAAATAATTTTTCGTCCCGCTTCAAAATTCAGATGCCGGAGCCGACCAAGATACAACGCCAACAACGCTAATACTGTACACTGTGATGTAAACGTTTTTGTTGACGCAACACCGATTTCGGGACCGGCGTGAAGATAAATTCCGCCGTCCGCCTCACGCGCAATCGAACTTCCAACAACGTTACAAATCGACATGGTAGGAAATCCCCGCCGTTTCATTTCACGCATTGCGGCAATCGTATCCGCTGTTTCACCGCTTTGAGTAATCGCGAAAAGTAAGGTACTGCGGTCAAGCGGCGGATTTCGGTAACGTAATTCGCTGGCATATTCCACTTCAACAGGAATCCGTGCCAATGTTTCGATTTGATATTCACCAACAAGCGAAGCGTGCCAACTGGTTCCGCAAGCGGTCATTAAAATTCTCTGGACATTCAGTAATTGTTGCGGAGTCAGATTAAGACCTCCGAATTTTGCTGTTGCCGAATCGTAATCAAGACGTCCGCGTAAAGTGTTACGAATTGCTTCCGGCTGTTCAAAAATTTCCTTCAGCATGTAATGATCGAAACTGCCGCGATCAACTTGCGATGGGTCAATGTCAAGAATTTCGATATTCCGTTCAACAATTCCTTCGTCGCGGTGACGGATTGCAAAATTGTTCGCCGTCATACAAACGAGTTCATGGTCGGCGAGTGTGATGATTTGGTCGGTATAACCGGCAAGAGTTGCGGCATCGCTGGTGAGAAAATTTTCGTCCTTACCAACACCAAATATAAGCGGACTTCCAAGTTTTGCGCCGATCATCACTTCGGGATAATCACGGAAAAGCACCGCAATTCCGTAAGTTCCTTGAATTTGCGAAAGAGCAAGATTAACAACATGAGGCAACATCTCCTCGATTCGTACAGTTTCACCGAACTTATCGATTTCTTCACGAAGATAATAAGCGATTAGATGAGCGAGTGATTCGGTATCGGTTTGCGTAACAAAGTCGATTCCTTTTTTGGTCAACTGACTGCGAATGGACTGATAATTTTCGATCACTCCGTTGTGAACGATAGCAACGGCTCCGTCGAAACTGAGATGTGGGTGAGCGTTTTCTTTTGTCGGCAAACCGTGAGTTGCCCAACGGGTATGACCGATACCGATATTTCCTTGTAGTTTTACGGAGTGAACGAGTTTTTGCAGCGCATCAATTCGTCCCGGTGTTTTTTCGACACGAATTGTTTTTGTCCCGTTAATGGTTGCCACGCCGGCACTGTCATAGCCGCGATATTCCAACATTCGCAACCCGCGAAGTAAAAAATCCAATGGATTCTGTTGACCAACGTATCCGACAATTCCGCACATTTTATTTAGAAAAAAATTGTTCCGAATAGTTTATAGTTAATAGTTTATAACTAATAGTTAATAATTAATGGTTCGCAAGCGTACCTATTT
>JAISBG010000866.1 GCA_031266315.1 Planctomycetaceae bacterium
ATTTTTCTCGAACCCGGTGAATCTCATGCGTTGAATACAGGGTATCTGGTTGCGTCGGTGTTGGATGTGATTGAAAATCCGACCAGTATTGATGTTGCAATTTTAGATACGTCGGCGTCGGCGCACATGCCCGATGTGCTGGAAATGCCGTACACGCCGGAAATTCTCAAAGCACGCCGCGTTCTGGAATCAACCGATACGGATATGCCGTTGGAAGAAGGACGTTACAAATATATTATCGGCAGCAAAACTTGTTTGTCCGGCGATATTATCGGTGAATATCTGTTCAAAAAACCGCTCAAAGTCGGTGACCGTGTTGTGTTTGCAGATATGGCTCAATACACCATTTGCAAAAATACCATGTTCAACGGTCTTAAATCTCCGTCCATCGTTTCCTGCGACAGCGACACCCCAGACGGAAATATCCAAGTTATTCGCGAATTTCATTACGAAGACTATAAATCCCGACTCTCCTAAATAATGAAAACCAATCTCAACAGAGAAAGCAAAGTCCGTTTTTGATACTTTATTTACGTACAATTCTTAAAGTTATGCAGCCGGGACAACTTATTTCGGGCGAATTTTTATTACAACGTCTTATGTTCCAACATCAGACGGGCGAGGTATGGCGTGCGCTGGAAATAAAAGTCGGACGGCTGGTATTACTTCGTTTCATTCCGGAACCGTTTAGAACTTATGATGCGGCAATGAAACGGTTACAGCGTCATTTTGCTGCGATACAACAATGGAAACATCCGCATATTGTTCCGGTTGACCGTTTGGTGGAACAATCCGAAAAGGGAGCATTTCTTGTTTCACGGTTTGTTGAAGGTCCTTTGCTTGATGAATACGCGGCTCAATGGATTCGTGCGGAAGGACGATTTCCGTTTCATTTAATTTTTGATGTTTTGCGTCCGGTTGCTGTTGCTTTGGACGAAGCCAGAACACAAAATCTGGCGCATCGCAGTCTTTCTCACCGAATGATTGTTGTCAGTCCGACGGAAGGAATTCAGATTCAGGGGTTTGATTTACCCGGTATTATTCGGGAAGGTTTGAATTTTCCAGACGATTCCGAAACAATTCGGTATCTTGCCCCTGAACAAATTTTGAGCCGAAAAGCCGGTACTTTGTCCGACCAATATGCGTTTGCCATGATTGTTGCGGAATTGCTTGCCAATAAAGTGTTGTTTACCGCGAACAATGCCGAAGAATTACGCACGAAAATTCTGACGATGCCGCCGCCGATGTTGCCGAATTATCGTGACAGTGTTAATGCGTCGTTGCAACGGGCACTTCATCGAGATCCTTCGGTTCGGTTTCCGTCGTGTATTCATTTTCTTGACGGATTGTCAGGTTCGATTGTGGTTGATTTTCCTCCGCCTTACACGGTTCAGGACGCTCAATCGGCAGTTGTCCCTTTAGAATTGCTTGATTCGATTTACACCGTGTCGGTTCCGGCTTCCAAAACAACGACAACTTCAACCATAACTCCGTCAGCCGCAACATCAACAACCTCTTCGCCAAATTTAGAATCAAAAAATCGAATCTCTATTAGAGATATGATTTCGGAAAAACTTGTTCCGTTCAAAAAAATTAAAGCGGCGGCTCAATCCGCCAACGCAGAAAAAATAGTTTCAAAAATCAAAAGAGAACAACGATCTCGATTTTTGTTCTATTTATGGATATTTTTGTTGTTCCTTAGTATTTTAGTCGGAGTTTATTTTCTTCGTGGTTATATTACAACTGTATTTTCCTAAAACTGTAACGAAACGAACATTGACACAAACCCTATCAACGGTATAAAACATAAATCGATAAAATAATCGTGAACTCGTTAGAAAGAATGTGAAATATAACGGTAAGGTTTGTTCCCCCGTCTTGACGTATTATTGAGAAGTTGTAAAATTAGTTCTGTTTTAATTTTCGCGGGAATGGCGGAATTGGCAGACGCGCCAGGTTGAGGGCCTGGTTGGGGCAACTCAGTGGAGGTTCAAATCCTCTTTCCCGCATTTTGAGGTTGCGTTCACAATCGTAATTGAATGAGTTTTAAAGTTTATATAAAACAAAGCCGGATGTCGAGCAAAATCTTTAATTTTTAACAAATAAGTAATTATTCAACGGAATTTTAACATTTTAATGCGAAGAGAGGTGGGCAATTCATCAAAGCTTCGCTAAAGGTTACCCGCCTCATGACTGCCAAAATTCCGTTGAAATATTACTTTTATCTTACTATTCCGGTGAGAGACTCCTAATGGCAACTTCTAAAAACTTTTAACAAATAGCAAAAATTATTTTTTGACAAGATAGACACGACTTACTGGATTTTATTTGATTTTTTATCATGTAAATTCTGTAAATCTTGTCAAAAAAATAGGTTTTTAGAAATTGCTAATATTACAGAATTTATTCTTTTGCAAACCGGTTTTTGCGTAAGATGTGATGATAATGTTGCGCGAAACGGTGGGCTTCATCGCGGACGTATTGCAAAAGCCGCAAGGCAAAAGAATGACGGCTTAACCGGAGCGGATTTTCTTGATTTTGTACAAAAATTTCTTCTTCACGTTTTGCTAAGGAAATAACCAGTCCCGGCTGGAAAGGTGTTCGGGACAACGCCGTAAGAACCGAATGTAGCTGACCTTTACCACCGTCAATCAGCAAAATATCAGGATGCGGATAATCCGTCTCCTCGCGGGAAAACCGCCGCGCAACCACTTCCGACATACTGGCAAAATCGTCAATTCCTTTGACCGTTTTAATTTTGTAACGCCGATAACCGGGTTTGAACGGTAAACCGTCAATAAACCGGACTAAACTAGCAACCATGTCTGTTCCGCCAAGATGAGCAATATCAATTCCCTCAATAGTTCGCGGAATTTTATCCAGTTTGAAAATCTTTTTGAGACCCAACACACCACGTCGCGGATCAATCATAAACGCTTCCGGCTGAATATTCGTATCGATTTTTCCTCGTTGATCAAGTGTTTCCAGATGATGAATCTGATCACGGAGTTCTGCGGCAAGTTCATATTGCCGTTCTTCGGCAGCCTCACGCATTTCATGCCGAAGATCGTTTAGCAGCGATTTTTTGTTACCTTCGAGAAAGCGAATCAAACGGTTAATATTTTTCCGGTATTCTTCTGTTGTGATACGAAAATTGCACGGCGCGGAACATTGGTGAATCGAATGTAAAAGGCAAGGACGGAACCAACGCCAGCGTTCATCGTCAGTTCGTAAATCCAGTGTGCAGGAGCGAAACTTGAAAATTTTTTGCAACACAAGAACCGCTCCGCGCAAACCGGTTGAATTAGTAAACGGTCCGAACAACCGAACTCCATGTTCTTTGGGTGTTCGTGTTATTTCGATGCGGGGAAACGGTTCACGTGTACGAATTTGAAGATAAGGAAAAGTTTTCGAATCTTTCAAATCGCGGTTGTATTTCGGCTGAATATCTTTGATCAACCGTGCTTCCAACAACAACGCATCAACTTCATTTTCCGTTTCAATAAAATCAATGTCGCGGATTTCAGGAATCAGCGGAGCGGTTCGGGAATCTTCAAGAGCTGCTTTGTGAAAATAAGAACCGGCTCGGTTACGTAAATCTTTTGCCTTGCCGATATAAATCACTCGTCCGGCATGGTCTTTCATCAAATAAACACCGGCATGATGCGGAAATTTTCGAACTTTTTCCGATGCCGGTGAATTGTCCCAAAAACAATCCAATTCTTGTTTCGATAAATCATCCATGAACCTGTTGTAAATTGAATAATATTACAATATTACGAAAAAAGTAATATTTCAGTGGAATTTTCGTTAAATAAGGTAGACGACCTTTCGCTGAAAGGTCACCCACCTCTTTCAGTGTGGTCGTAAATCTTTCGTTTTATAAAGACTTACGGAAACATATAAATGGCTGCTCACTGCCGGGTTCACTTTTCAAAACGTCGATGTTTACCGGAGACAGGAAGTGAATCTAAACTATTGATAATAAACGGGTTATGAAAATATTGCGATGCAAAATACGGTTTAAATTTCACTTTAAAGTAGTTGTTAATGCATCCAGTATTGGGCATACTCATTGGACAAACTACAGTATCGAACTGGCAATTCTAAAGTAATGAAGTGTTGTATTATAAATGAAAAACTTTAGAAATAAAGAGTATTTTTAATCAAAATATTTTTTGCCTGAAATCTTATTTTTTACGAATTTTTTCTAAAGGCAACTTCTAAAAACCTTTACAAAGATTT
>JAISBG010000011.1 GCA_031266315.1 Planctomycetaceae bacterium
TTTCGTCCAATTTTCTTTATCGTTACTGCTGTAAACATTCATCGAATTGACATCGAAATCGCCTTTTCGATAAAAAGTAAGTAACGTTATTCCGCCGACTTGCTGTTCCTTTTTCAAATCAACAAGAATTGTTGCCGAACCGTTGATTTGCAGACTATCCGATTCGGCTTTTTCCGCCATGCCGTCGAAAAGACGTAATTTTTTCCCCTTTGGGGCTTCAGGATGTTTCGGATCAAGCGGTTCCGCAATCGTGTAAGAAAACGGCAACTTCTTCGGACTGGCAATCAATGCCAATGCCGTTGGAACCGGTTTATTTGTAACAGGATCATTGTATAATTCTTTGAGAAACGGATCGGTTACGTCGGCTTGTTCTTTGGGATCGACCCAAAGTTTCAGTGTTGCGGTCAAATCATCGCCGAGATACGGCAACGGTGTTAGGAGTAAAACTTTCGCTCCGGCTTTTGACGCTTCGACGGCGGTTACGATATTCGCCGTGCTTCCGCCGACAACAAGAAGATCAACATCTTCCACAACCGGCACCGAACGATCCGCAACAGCAACAAACCGGTCTTGGGCAACAAGATAAACAGAACAAAGAAAGTAACAACAACAGCAACAACATAAAATAATGTTTTTCATAGTTTTTTGTTCAAAAAAAGGTTTCGACGAATAATTTACGTAACTATTCAGTCCTTTAGGTTGTGTTAACGCAAAAAAATTTGTTCAAACACAGTAAAAATGTTTTTAAATTTCCCATACCGGAATGGATACGACTTCGCGGGACAAAGCCATGCGTTCCTGTTGTAAACAGATTACTGCGCCAAGTCCGACTTTCTTTTTTAGTTTTGTCAACAAGTTAAAATTTTTGTAATCGTTTAATCCGGGGTTAGCGGTTTTTTTGATTTCGATTGGATAAAGTGTTCCGTTTTGTTCCAAAACAATATCAATTTCGTTTTGGTCGGTATCTCTGTAAAGAAACAAAGACGGTTCTTTTCCGTTATGGAAATAGGATTTTAAGATTTCGCCAAGAACGTATGTTTCTAAAATTGCTCCCGCCATCGCCCCGTTCATTAACGTTTCCGGCGTCAACCATTTTGTCAGATACGCAACCAATCCGGTATCCAAAAAATACATTTTTTGTGTTTTAATAATACGTTTAGTGATATTAGGCGAATAAGTGTGCAATAAATAGACCAGCCCGGAACGTTCCAAAATTCCCATCCAAGACTGAGCAGTTTTTACATCAATTCCAATATCGTTGGCTAAGGAAGTGTAATTTAATAATTGTCCGGTTTGTGCTGCAACGACGGAGATAAAATCAAAAAACTGAATTGGTTTCGATATATTGTGAAAATCCCTGACATCACGCTCAATATAAGATTGCACATAAGAACCGTAATAGATTTCACGATCCATATCTTTATTAACAATCGGTTCCGGCAAAGAACCTTCCCATATTCGTTTATAAACTTCCTGAACCGTCAATTTTTTGCAACCTTTTTGTTTCGTTTCTGACGGCAAAAATGGTTCACTTGAAAAGGGTGATTTTATTTTTTCACGATAAGAAAGTCCCAGCAGGTCAATAATCGCAACACGTCCGGCTAGTGATTCCTGAACACCTTCCATCAATTTGTATTTTTGCGAACCGGTCAACCAAAACGCTCCTTTTTCGTCCTGATGTTCATCGACATAGATTTTAATGTACGGAAAAAGTTCCGGCGCATATTGAATCTCGTCAATAATAACCGGCGACGGATGTTCTTGCAGGAACAATTCGGGGTCGGTTTGCGCCAGTTTCCGAAATTTTAGGTTGTCCAATGTAACATAACCGCGATTGGTGCCTTGCGCGAGATTTTGAAGCAATGTTGATTTTCCAACTTGCCGTTGTCCGTTCAGCAAAAGGACGCGAAAACTTTTTGATATTTTCTTGATAAATGGTTGTAACGTTCGTTCTAAGTTTGCCATTTTGTTCTCCGTAAATTCGTATGATTTGGAAAGGTATACTCATCACACTTGAATTTTTTGTTTTTAAAACAGTATGTCCCTATTGATTAAAAAGTCCTTTTTGTCCTTCATGTCTCTTAATAACTCATGTTACGCACCGTAGGTAAAAAATCGGTCAAATTAGATCAACTCGGTAGAATTGCGTGTTTTCCTTCGCCCTGCAAGGGCAACACAAGCCAGCCCGCCGCAATGCGGCGGGTGAGTCCTTATGTTGCCCCTAAAGGGGCGAAGGAAAAACTTGCTATCCTACCGGACATCAAAATTCCGATGTTAATGTATGTTTGACCGACTTTTCGCCTACGGTGCGTAACATGAGTTAATAAAACGAAAACCGAATTTTAAAGTGTAATGAGTATAAATGGTTATGATTTTACTTTTTTTTGCTGTTTTTTGGAATATCAATAGTTAGTGGTGGAATTGTTCCTTCTTGAAAGTGATAATCCATAGAAAATGCGGGAAAGAGTTCTTTGGAACCGGCGTCTTGACCGAGCGATTCGACGGATTCAACGAAAATCCGGTACGCTCCGCCGACAACACCATATTTTTTCGGAACGGAAAAAGAACCGTTACGAATTTCTGCCATTGAACTTTTTCCGGTATTACCGCTTATTCCGTCGGGTGTCAGTGTGATCATTCCCTGAGCGAGCGGTTGACCATCGTAATTGACGGTTCCCGTAACAGGATATGTTCGTGTTCCGAAATTGCAGCCGGTTAAGAGTAAAATCAAAACAAAAAAAGAACAAACATAACGAAAGTTGAAATACATAAAAATTAAAGTGGTTAGTGTTGGTTAATAGTAATATACTGTGTTAGGGTTGTATTTGGTATTTTTCAAGTTTCTAAATAATTATTTTCCTGATTGATCCGAAACACCGAATAGCCTGATAGGGTTTTATTTTCGTAACCGCAGGT
>JAISBG010000064.1 GCA_031266315.1 Planctomycetaceae bacterium
AAAAGCACTTAGTGAAATCTTCTCGCAGGTTGCGAGAGAAAAAAACACATAGGGAGATTTCTTCTCGCAGGTTGCGAGAGAAAAAAAGACATAGGGGGATTTCTTCTCGCAGGTTGCGATGCATAGCAACTCTTATTAAAATGTGTTGGTTTAGTCCGTTTGCGTCTCCCACTTTCACTATTCGTTATTTGCTCTTCGTTATTCACTGATGTTACGCATGATAGGCAGAAAGGACATGAAGGATTGGTCAAAAAATATTTTCCGTAGCCCCGCATGGGGCGTGAGGTGCATAACCGGCGGTTGCGCTTCGCTACACCGCCGGTTATGCACCTCCCACCCCTGCGGGGTTGAGAACACTTCGACAAAACCATGACCATTACCATTAACTAAAACTCTCCATCTCGTGCGGAACATGAGTTATTCACTATATTAACTACTAACTATTAACTATAAAACCATGTCTGAATTTCCAGAACCGCGTTCTTTGAATTTTATTGAGCAGATTATTGAAGACGATCTCAAAGCCGGGAAGAACAACGGGCAAATCGCAACTCGTTTTCCGCCGGAACCGAATGGTTATCTGCATATCGGACACGCTAAAAGTATTTGCCTGAATTTCGGTTTGGCAAAAAAATACGGCGGTGATTTTACGCTTCGTTTTGACGATACCAACCCTTCCAAAGAAGAAACGGAATACGTCGAATCTATTATCGAAGACGTGCAATGGATTACCGGTGATGATTTGACCGGACGTGTTCGTTATGCTTCCGATTATTTTGAGCAAATGTATCTTTGGGCGGAAGAATTGATCAAAAAGGGTAAAGCCTATATTTGTGATCAAACGCCCGATGAAATGCGCGATCATCGCGGAACACCGGATAAACCCATGAAACCAAGTGCCGGTCGGGAATTTTCGCCGGAAAAGAATCTCGAACTGTTTCGGAAAATGCGTGCCGGAGAGTTTGCCGAAGGGGAACGAACGCTTCGTGCCAAAATTGATTTGGCATCGCCAAACTTCAATATGCGTGATCCGGTGATGTATCGTGTTGTCAATGCGGAACATCACCGCACCGGAGCAAAATGGATTATTTACCCGATGTACGATTGGGCACACGGTCTTGAAGATTCCATCGAACAAATTACTCATTCGATTTGTACGTTGGAATTTGAACATCATCGTCCGTTGTACGATTGGTTTCTTGACAATCTCGACAACATTTGGCGACCTCATCAATATGAATTTGCACGGCTGAATCTGACCTACACGGTGATGAGTAAACGAAAATTGCTGGAACTTGTCAAAGGCAATTTTGTGTCCGGTTGGAACGATCCCCGAATGCCAACGATTTGCGGTCTTCGGCGGCGCGGTTACACGCCGGAAGCGGTTCGGGCGTTTTGCCGTGAAATCGGTGTTGCCAAAATGAACAGTATGATTGATGTCGTCAAACTCGAAAACGCCATTCGGGAAGACCTCAACAAACGAGCGTTACGGCGAATGGCGGTTTTGCGTCCAATCAAACTGGTTATCGACAATTACCCCGAAGGCAAAACGGAGCAACTCGAAGCGGTGAACAATCCCGAAAATGAAGCGGACGGCACGCGATTGGTTCCGTTTTCAAAAGTGTTGTACATTGAGCGTGACGATTTTCTGGAAAACGCACCGAAGAAATATTTCCGTCTTACGCCGGGTCAGGAAGTTCGTTTGCGTTATGCTTATTATGTAACCTGTACGGGTTGTGTGAAAGACACTGCCGGAAATGTTACGGAAGTTCATTGCAACTACGACCCCGAAACACGAGGCGGAACATCGTCGGATAACCGCCGTGTGCAAGGAACAATTCATTGGGTGAGCGCGGAACACGCCGTTAATGCCGAAGTTCGGCTTTATGACCGGTTGTTCACAAAAGAAAATCCCGACGACCCGCAAGACTTGACGGATTACAAAGAATATCTGAACAACAATTCGCTGGAAATCATTGCTGATGCCCAATTGGAACCGGCTTTAGCGGAAGCAACTCCGCCGGAACGATACCAATTTGAACGTATCGGCTATTTTTGTGCCGATTCCGTCGATTCCCAACCAGACAAGTTGGTGTTCAACCGTACCGTTTCGCTCCGCGATTCGTGGGCAAAAATCGAAAAGAAAAAATAATAAATGGAAGTGGATAGTAGAGAGTTGATAGTGGATAGTGAGGGACGCAAGCGGATTTACATTTACCAACACACAATTCACTTGCGAACTATTCACAAGGAATCGAAGTTAAAGGTAAGCAAACATCAGGTGGGCGACCTTTCGCTGAAAGGTCGCGTCGGCGATAGCCGACAATGAACCAGATTAACGACGGCAAATGACATTGCCTTCCGTTTTGGAGTCAATAACAACTCAACCGGCGCGACCCTTCAGCGAAGGGATCGCCCACCACTTTTCGTGAACGGTTACAAATTAAAGAGACAGGTACGTACATTTTTATGAATAATTTTTACGATATTATAGTGATCGGTTCTGGTTTAGCCGGAATGACGGCGGCGAACATTCTTGGTCGTTCGGGTCATCGCGTCTTGCTTCTGGAGCAGCATTTTCAGTTCGGCGGTCTCGCGGCAACATTCCGGCGGCGCAACGAAATCATTTTTGATGTGTCATTGCATGGTTTTCCGGTTGGAATGATTAAAAGTTGCCGGCGTTATTGGAACACCGAAATTGCCGACCGAATCGTTCAACTTCCGAAAATTCGTTTTGATAATCCGCAATTTTCCATCGAAACAACATTTGACCGTGAAGATTTTACCCGATTACTTATTGAGAAGTTCGGAATTGCCAAAGAAGCGGTTGTCGGATTTTTCGATAAGGCGCGGAGTTTGTCGCATTACGACGATGATCAACAAACCGTCCGGGAACTCTTCAACGAATTTTTTCCCGGACGAATGGATGTTGTACGTTTACTCATGGAGCCAATCACTTACGCCAACGGTTCCACACTTGATGATCCGGCGTTGACTTATGGGATTGTGTTCTCGAATTTCATGTCGAAGGGCGTGTACACTTTTCGGGGCGGAACCGATGTGCTGATTGATCTGATGACGGCGGAACTCAAAAAGAACGGTGTTGAAATGCGGAAGAGTTCGCCGGTTCGCCGGATTCTTGTGGAAAACGGACAAGTTGCCGGAGTTGTTGTACAAAAAGAAGGAGATGTCAATCCGCTTGTCTTCCGTTCCAAAGTTGTCCTTTCAAACACCAATTTGAAGGGAACTATTTTTGATCTTGTCGGACAAAACCATTTTCCCGAAACATTTATCGAAACGGCAAAAGCGGTTCGGCTTAACAATTCCAGTACGCAGGTTTATCTTGCCTTAAAACCCGGTTATCTGATTGACGAAAATCAATGCGGTGATCTTCTTTTTTCTTCAACGGCAACAGAATTTAGTTCCAAAAAACTACTGAACCGGCAAATAACGAGCCGGACATTTTCGTTCTATTATCCGAAAACACGTCCCGGTACGGATCGTTGTTATGTTGTTTCGAGTACGAACGCACACTTTGCGGACTGGGTTGGTTTTTCTCCTGAAGAATATGCAAAACAGAAATCGCAACTGATTGAACAAACGCTTGATCATTTGGAAAAATATGTTCCAGATGTACGTCAACATCTTGATTGGGCGGAAGCGGCAACACCGAACACTTTTAAGCGTTACACTGGACATTGGGACGGTTCGAGTTTCGGCACGAAATATGAAGGTTTAGCGGTAAGCCGCCGGTTGCTGCAGGAAATATCGGGATTGTTCCATGCCGGAAGTGTTGGAATTATCATGTCCGGCTGGTTGGGCGCAGTAAATTACGGAGTAATTGCCGCAAACGATGTCGACGCTTTCTTGTTAAAACATTAAACGATTTAAGAAAAACTTTCTGATTCTACCGGACTAGTGATTTGACACAATTTAATTTTGGGATACCAGTTATGAAATCGCCTTGAATTACAGCATCAGGTTAATTTTGCCATCCCAATTCCTAAAAAAGACAAAGCACTAGGTGTTTCCCACCGGAATCGCCAAATATTTCATAGGCAATCATCAAGTGGGCGACCTTTCGCTATTTGTTAAAAGGTCGCGTCGGCGTTAGCCAACTGTGAACCAGATTAACGACGGCAAATGGTGTTGCCAGTCAATTACCGCACAACCGCCTTGCGAATTCTTTGACGAATAGCCTACCTCCCTCGAAGGGACGAGTCGAAACGTCGAGGCTCGTTTCGGCAAGCTAAACGGTTGCGGTATTTCCGACTCTTTGGGTCGAATATTTATAGCCCTTGACAAAGAGAGGGCTAAAAAATAAACTTTAACCGATGATTATTTTCTAGTATTTTTAGCCAATACTTTACCTAATTATTTGCTTCCTTTTTTGTTTTTTCCCTATGAAAACTCGATTTGAAACATTTGCCGGTCTTTCGGTTGCTATTATTACTCCTTTTAAGAATGGTCAGGTTGACTACAACACACTTCAGGAGCAGGTTGAATTTCAGGTGGTTGCCGGCAGCACGGCGATTGTCCCTGTCGGAACTACCGGCGAATCTCCAACTCTTTCTTTTGAGGAACACGAGCGAGTTCTCCATGCGGTGGTTGAAGCCGCTCGCGGGAAAATCAAAGTGATTGCCGGCTCCGGTGCCAATTCCACGCAGGAAGCACTTCATCTCACTCAATTTGCTAAAAAAGTGGGTGCGGACGCGGCACTTGTGGTGACTCCGTATTACAACAAACCCACTCAAGAGGGTATCTTCCAACATTACAAACTACTCGCCGAATCGGTGGATATTCCGATTTGCATTTACAATATTCCGGGACGTTGTGCCCGGAATATCGAACCGGAAACAATAATCCAACTCGCACAATTTCCTAATATCGGAATGGTTAAAGAGTCAACAGGATCAATGGATCAAACTTCTTCGATTCTTGCCAACACCGACCTAACAGTATTGAGCGGCGACGATAGTTTAACACTTCCACTGATGTCATTGGGAGCCAAAGGGGTTGTTTCGGTTGTTGGAAACATTATTCCCAAAGATATTATTGCTCTTTGTAACGCTTTTGCCGAAGGAAAGATAGAGCAGGCACAAGAATGGCATTACAAAACCTATGCGCTTTGCCGTAACATGCTTTCACTTTCGACCAATCCGATTCCCATTAAAGCGGCAATGAAAATGTTGGAGCGTGATACTGGTGAACTTCGTTTACCCATGACACCCCTCTCCGAAACCGAAGAACAAAAATTACGGAAAACGCTTGAAAATTACGGTATTCTATAAATTACCCTTTTAGAAATAAAATATTCTGATTCTACCGGATTAGGTGTCTCCCACCGGAATCGTAAAATAAT
>JAISBG010000081.1 GCA_031266315.1 Planctomycetaceae bacterium
AAATTAGAGGAATGACGGCAAATGGTATTGCCGACCATTTTGGAATCAAATTGCCTACCGTTAACAGGGGCAAAGTCGGCTAACGCCGACGCGACCTTTCAGCGAAAGGTCGCCCACCTTCTTGGGAGTCGCCTGCCCTCTTGACATCGCCTACCACTCTTGGTAGTTATCTCAGTCGTGAAACAATAATACAGGCGTTATGTCCGCCGAATCCGAAACTGTTAGATAAGGCGGTTGAGATTTTACATTCCCGCGCGGTGAGCGGTGTAAAATCAAGATCACATTCGGGATCGGGGTTTTCGAGATTGATTGTCGGCGGAATAATTCCGTCGCGAATTGATTGAAGGCAAAAAATCGTTTCCACCGCTCCACTGCCGCCAAGAAGATGACCAATTTGACTCTTCGTACTGGAAATCGGAATTTTGTACGCCGCATCACCGAATGCCCGTTTAATTGCACGAGTTTCCGCAATATCGCCAAGAATTGTCGCGGTTCCGTGTGCATTGATGTAGTCAATCTCACTCCGGTCAATTCCCGCATCGTTGAGCGATTTTAAGATTGCTTTCATGGCTCCGGTTCCGTCTTCGTCCGGTTGCGTAATATGGGTTCCGTCGGAAGTCAGACCGGTTCCAAGAATTTCACCAAGAATATCGGATTTTCTCTTTTGGGCATGTTCCAACGATTCCAGCACGAGAACTCCACAACCATCGGAAAGTACAAAACCGTCCCGATCACGATCAAACGGACGGCTTGCCCGTTCGGGTTCGTTGTTGCGTTCCGACAACGCCCGCATTGCGTTAAAACCGGTTAGCCCCAGCAAAGTTGCCGCCGCTTCGCTGCCGCCCGCAAGTACAATATCCATCTCGCCGTAACGAATCATTCTTACCGCATCGGATAAGGCGTTGATTGAGGAGGCGCAGGCAGTTACCACCGCATACGACGGTCCCGTCAATCCATAATGAATCGAAACATTGCTGGCAGCCGAATTGGGCATAATCTTGGGAATTGTAAACGGCGAAACTTTGGAAACTCCTTTTTGAATAAGCCGAAGATGTTGCTGTTCGGTTTCGTTAAGCCCGCCAATTCCGCTCCCAATCACAACAGCACAACGATCACGATCTTCTACCGAAAAATCAAGACCGGACTTCTTAACCGCTTCAATTGATGCGACTAAGGCGTATTGGACAAAACGTTCCAACCGTCGGGCATCGTGCGGAGAAACATATCCTTCGGTTGAAAAATCGCGACATTCACCGGCAATCAACGATTTCATTCCTTCATAAAGCGTTGTTGTTCGACGAATCCCCGAAACACCAAGACAGATTTTTTTCCAGACCTCCTCTGCGTTAAAGCCAAGAGGTGTTACCAATCCGTAACCCGTAACAACAACACGACGCATGATGATTGGAAGAATGGAAATGGAAAATGGAAAAACAGGAACAGAATCTCGTTAATTCTCCTACTTCGCAACTTCACGATTGCTGAGAATCAGGTAAGCAACAATAAATATTGGAACCGCGTAGGCTAAAGTCATCACTCCATGATTCAAAAGCCAGCCGGACGGAATGTCAAATCCGGCAACAACTGCCGTATCGTACACCGCGTATTCGGAAAGCGGCGGCACCGCCTGACCAATCAATGTCAGAAAAAGTCCGAAAACTTTATCCGCCGCTTTGATAAACGAAGTGGAAAAACTTGTCGGTAAATCAACAACCATGTTTTGCTGGATGAGAAGCCGATAAAACGATTCAAACGGTCCGCCGCCAAGAACTTTGTTCAAACCAATTTCAATCATAAACGACTTGGAAAAACCGGCAATCATAATTCCAACCGTTGAAATCATGGCAACCGCCCCGCTCAAAAAGGTGCTAAACAACACTCCAAACGAAATCACCACCAACATCTGCATCCAAATACCAAAATAACCTTTGACAAAATTCAATTCGACAGAACCGTCATTCGCCCGAAGATATAAGTCCGCCTGAGCAACTCCAATATATTGCTGATTGTCAATACATTGCAGCCAAATCTCAAAACGTCCGTCTGCAACAATATCTTTGTAAAAATCAAATTCCCGGTGTTCAATGAATTTCGGATCAACTTTTTCTTTTCGGGCGGTTTCGTCATCGGGAAACGAATAAACAGTTCCGTTGGCGATTCGTCCGCGACGCTGAATAATTTGCGGTGTTCCTTCAAATGTCCAAGGAATGATCAAGGCTTTGGTGATAAATTCTTCCGTGCTGAATGTCATCACATCAACCCGCAAACCGGTAACCGGATTGCGAACCGACAGACTGCCCGTAACACGTTTTTCAATATCGCCTTTGTGAGTTCGGAAAACCCCCAACGTCATCTCAACCGGCAAACCGTCCCGAAATTGATTTTGGGGAAACATCTCTTCACGAATCCCGTCAAACGCATAAATCGCGGCTTCTTCGTAAATTCCTTCGGAGAGTTTTGTGCTCCCGCCGATATAAGAGCGATATTCCCATTCGTGTCCGACATTGATTCCTTTGTTCTTATCCAAACCGTCGGCACCGCGAAAATCAAGTTTCGCGTAAACCGGAATCCGTGCTTGAAGTGTTCCCTGTGAAGCGTGAACCGTGTACCGAGTTTGATCACCAACTTTTTCCTGAGTTACCAAATGAGTATGACCGTTGACCATTCCGACGCTAACCG
>JAISBG010000137.1 GCA_031266315.1 Planctomycetaceae bacterium
TGTTCTGGAGTTTCCCGAACATGTTCTGAAGTTTTTCGGATTGCTGTCGATTGTTGATTTTCAATTTCGATAATTTTATAATAGAGGTTACTCCAAGTCAATAGGAGTATCCAATCCTACTGTTACCACTGAACAGGCTCTTGAAAGAATCGATATTCACTGTAAAATAAAACACCGTCAAGATGATGTTATTCTTGCGTTTCACGCCGAACAAACTTACACGTAGGTTTTTAACGATTACAATTCAATGATAACTATGTTACCACGAACCATTTTTTTCTTCGTTGCCGTTTTCTGTACAGCGGTATCCGATACGGTATCCAACGCGGCGGAACTGACTTTGAAACAAACCGATAAAGGTTGCGATATTTATCTTGACGGTCAACTCTTTGCGGGTTACATTACCGATTGCAAAGGAACACCGATTATTTACCCCATTATGGGAGCAATCGGAAAAAAAATGACCCGCGATTTTCCAATGCACGAACGGAATGATCAAACAGAAGCAAAGGATCATCCGCATCACCGGTCTCTTTGGTTTACACACGGAAATGTGAATGGTCTTGATTTTTGGGCATTGGAAAAGCAAAAAATCGTTCACCGGAAATTTGTTAAAACGGAAATTAAAAACAATACCGCTCTCATTGTTGCGGAAAACGATTGGCTGGATAAGGAAAATAAACCGGTTTGCTCGGATATTCGGACATTGCGGTTTGGTGTTCTCGGTGAAATGCGTTACATCGATTTTGATGTAACCGTAACAGCGGTTCAGGATTCGGTTGTTTTCGGCGACACAAAAGAAGGAACATTGGGCTTGCGTGTTCCGGGAACAATGGATTTAACCGCAAAAAAACGGAACCCAAACGCCGATTGGAACGGTCATATCGTCAACGCCGAAGGAATCAAAGACCGTGAAACTTGGGCAAAACGTTCTGACTGGGTTGATTATTACGGTACGGTTGAAGGTGAAACGCTTGGTATTGCGGTGCTGAATCACCCTTCGAGTTTCCGTTACCCGACTTACTGGCATGTTCGCGATTACGGACTTTTTGCCGCAAACCCGTTTGGCGTTCACGATTTCGAGGGAACAACAGAAAAAAACGGCGAACACAAAATGCAAAAAGGTGATTCCTTCACACTTCGTTACCGTATTTTGTTCCATAAAGGCAATGCCGAATCAGCCGGAATTGCCGAAGCATTTAAACAATACAAACTTAGTGAATAGTTTCTGATTCTACCGGATTAGGTGTTTCCCATCGGAATCGTAAAATAATAGGAATATTTCATCGGCAATCATCAGGTGGGCAACCTTTTGTAGGTGGACAACTTTTTGTAGAGGTAGGCAACCTTTTGCTAAAAGGTTGCGTCGGCGTACTCGCCGACAGGGAACTAGATTCACGACGGTAAAATTATGACTCAACCGGCGCGACCCTTCAGCGAAGGGATCGCCCACCTTCTTTTTTACCGACGGTGCGTAACAGGAGTTAATAATGTTTTGAGTTTTAGTTTTAGTTTTAGTTTCAATTTTAATACTTTGTTTGATTTTATCCTATGAAAAAGAATGTGATTATTGCCCAAAGCGGCGGACCAACGTGTGTTATTAACAGTTCATTGCGTGGAGTGATTGAGGCGGCGCGTGAATTTGATAATATTGGAACAGTTTATGGAGCGTGTCATGGTATTGAGGGAGTTCTCAAGGAAGAACTCCTCGACCTGTCCGCTCAACCGGAAGACGAAATTTCATTACTTCGTTACACGCCGGTTGCCGGTTCGATTGGAACTTGCCGGTACAAACTCAAATCACACCAACAGCAAGATTTTGAGCGGGTTATTGAAGTAATGAAAACCCACAACATCGGATATTTTCTGTACAACGGCGGTAATGACTCAATGGATACCGCGAACAAAATTGCGCAACTGGCAAAACAACGCGGTCTTGATCTTACGGCGGTTGGTGTACCGAAAACGATTGACAACGATGTTGGCGACAGTGAATTCAAGTTAATTGATCACACACCGGGTTATGGTTCTACGGCAAAATACTGGCTTCACACGGTTCAATATGCCAACGAGGAAAATGAAGGTTCTTGTCCGGCGGATCCGGTTCTGGTTTTGCAGGCAATGGGACGTAAAATCGGTTTCATTCCGGCAGCGGCGCGTTTGGCTGACCCGCAACGTAAAATTCCGCTCCTGATTTATCTGGCGGAAAGTCCCTGTTCACTGGAAGAGTTGGCGGAACAAGTCAATGCGGTTGTGAAACAGGCGGGACGTTGTCTTGTTGTCATCAGTGAAGGGTTCAATGTCGGCGATGTCGGAGCCGTTAAGGATTCATTCGGGCATACAAGTTTCAGCGCAAGCCAAATGACTGTAGCGCAAATTGTTGTCAATTATTTGAATCAAAAAGGATTACCGGCGAAAGGTTCGGCGCGCGGCAATGTACCGGGAACCGATCAGCGTCATTCGATGGCTTATGCGTCGCCGGTTGATTTGGACGAAGCCTATCGGCTTGGTCAAAAAGCAATAGAACTTGCGGCAACCGGTCAGGGCGGATTTATGTCAACAATTTTGCGTGAAACCGGTTTCATTTATAATGTTCGTTA
>JAISBG010000175.1 GCA_031266315.1 Planctomycetaceae bacterium
GTTTGTTTCAACGGCACGGGAAGCGACAATCATTTCGATCATTTCGGTTGATGGATTTGTTGCCGACATTTCGAGATGACCAGAACGGATTCGCGGACGTTCGGCAAGATCGAAATCGCGGTATTCTCCCTCAAGCCGGTAAACATTTTCACCGGTTTTGACCATTTCCTTCATATTGAGCGGTTGAACCAATGCGATTTGCTGAACGCGTCCGATTCCCTGTTCATGCACCACGCCATCATCGGTGATGTGCCATGTTTTTGAATTGGGATCGGGCAATGTAACGGCTTCTCCTTCTATATCAAGGAGTTGAAATCGGCTACGTCCCCATTCCGTAACAAACATGCCGTTCTGGTCAACCTGAAAATTTCCGGCACGCGTCAAGAACATTTCGCCGTTACTCATATCCCGAACCTGAAACCAGCCGTCACCTTGAATTGCAAGATCAGATTCAACTTCCGTCGGAGAAATCGGTCCTTGCTTAAATTCCGTGCGCGTACCAATTGTGTGAACGCCGCCGCCAATGTCCGTAATATAACCCGATCCAAATTCGATTTCTCCAATAGCCACCGATTCCGTATGACGAGCCATTTGAAGAGCCAGTTCCCGCTTAAAACCCGGTGTTTCCAAGTTCGCAATGTTGTTCGCAATCGTTTGCATCCGATATTCTTGAGCCATTGCGCCTTCGGAAGAAATGTATAAACCGTATGACATGGAAATTCACCAAAACTGTTAAACAAAGGAATATAAAAAATAAGCAATGCCTATTTTTTATATTATTCACTCATGTTACGCACCGTCGGTAAAAAAGTCGGCAAAACATACATTAACATCGGAATTTTGATGTCCGGTAGGATAGCAAGTTTTCCTCCGCCCCTTTAGGGGCATTGCATAACAACCCACCGCAACGCGGTGGGTTAAGACACGTTAATAAATTCGCCCTGAAAGGGCAATGGATTAAAATTGCTCCTCTGTTTTGCATTGCCCTTTCAGGGCGATTGTTCGGGAGGGAGTTACCCACCGCGTTGCGGTGGGTTGTTACGCATTGCCCTTGCAGGGCGGAGGAAAACTTGCAATCCTACTGTGTTGATGTATGTTTGATCGACTTTTTTACCTACGGTGCGTAACATGAGTTAGTAAAGTATTCTATTTATATCGGTTGTTTTGAGTTTTCTGATTAAATAATTTGGATAAAATATCACCAAATTTATCGGACAAACACAGCAGAGATTATTTTTTGACAAGATTTACATAATTTACAGAATAAAAATCAAATAAAATCCAGTTTATCCTGTAAATCCTGTAAATCCTGTCAAAAAATAGGTTTTTAGAAGTTACTATAAATAATTGTCCGCCAAAATTCCGAAATAATCAGAGAATTTTTTGGCAGAAATATTGCAACATTTTTAATGTTGTTTCGGTTTTTGAATATTAGAATCCATTTGACGCGGCAGTTCGAACACATCACCGTTTTTATTGCAAAAATAAAGTGTTGATTCCGATTTCATTCTGCCATGACCGCAAGCCCAGAGTGCGTAAAAATCAGGGTGAGCGTGAACCGGTCGGCGCGGATAACATTGGTTCAATTCACTTCCGGTTGTCAATTGTTTTTCTTTGCTCCACGTCGTTCCGAAATCCTTGCTCAACCAAACAGCAATTTCACCGCCGGTATTGTAGGCTTGCGGACCCTTTTCCGTTGTTCCAATAATTCGCCAAATGTTGTTCTCTTCAACATAAATAGAACCAAAATCGTAATTGTTATCGGAATCTGTAACCGAATCAATTTTCCAATCCTTTCCCGTCCAATACGCGGTGTACCAACGGCGCGGATCATTTTTCGGTCCCGATTCATAACCCTTACTCGTCAGATACAGAATAACCGGTTTCTCTTCCGTATCAAAATTAACGTCCATAATATAAACGTTCCGGTTTTCGTTGTAATAATCGTGAACCAGCGTATTATTTTCGATTTCCTTGAGCGGAACAATAACCAGTTCCCCCTGAACATTTTGCCACGTTTTTCCGGAATCCTTCGTTTCCATATAATACAAATTGGAACGATAATTTAATCCGACACGCCCTGATTGTTTATCATTCGGATGAAAATTGAACGAACTGCCGATTTTTCCGGTTTTTGAAACACCTGTACTTTGATAATGCCCGTGAAGAATTCCCGCATAAGGTTTCCAATCGCTCCACTCAACACCGTCCGCACTCGACATCGAACAAAGTGTCCGTGAAGAAATTGCCGACGGATCATTCAGTATCCGTTTGTCGTAAGTCGTAAACATCGCCGCAAAACCTTTGCCGGAAAGATGATAAATTTGAAGATACGAAAAATTATTAAGCGGAACAGTTTTACCGTCCAAAATTTTTGTTGCTGAAATACGTTCAAATTCATCAATATCGTACGGTTTTTTGCTCTTATGAATAAACGACGGTCTGCCGGTTCCGTGTGAAGTCGAAAAAATCCAGAGATAACCCTGATCATCAATACTCATGACAGGATTATCGTGAGCGTCGTCTGTTTTTTTATCAAGAAGAATTGTTGGACGCGGAACGGTTCCCGTTTTGTGATCGAAATAAGAAACTTCATGCAGTAACGATTTTTCCGTTCCTTTTTCCGTTCCACCGTAACAGAAAAACGTCTTACCAACTTCCGGCGCATAAACTGCGAACGGATAATGATTTGCCGGATAAGTTCCGAGACCGCCGCTATATTTGAACACATATTCGTCCTTCGACGGCTGATTGTGATACCAGATACCGCGATAGCCGTCGTCTTTTTTGTTCAATAATTCAATAACCGTTTGCGAATGTCCGGTTTGTTCGGCTGCTGCCGGTTTGAATAAAACCGCTTTCGGTGATTCTTTGACAGCGTTCAACCATTCTGTTACTGTTTTTTCGTCTGCGTTCCATTCGGCAATCAGACCGTCTGAAACATTATCTCCGTTGGCAATTTTTCCGGCTTCTTCCGAACTCAGCGAGCGGTTCCAAAAACAGACTTTATCAAGAGAACCGTTCAAACCGCGTCCTGATTCCGGCGCAACACCGAGAAACAACGGCGAGTTAAAATCGTTACGTTTATATGTCGCCTTTTTCGTTCCTTTTTTTATGCCGTTAAGATAAATAGTAATCGTTTCACCGTCGTAAGTTCCAAGATAATGAGTCCATTCCTTTGGTTTTGGTAACGGAGCCGTTGCAAAATCGTAAGTGTTTCCGGGACTGTTGCCGGCTTTGGGATTGTGTTCGACCAACATCCGCACGTTTCCCTGATAAAGATAAAGCGTGAAATCGTTAGCCGGTTTACCAAGCGATGCAATGATTTGCGAACCGGAATTTTGTGTAA
>JAISBG010000192.1 GCA_031266315.1 Planctomycetaceae bacterium
GGTAAGGTAATAGGCTTCGCCCTTGAACAACCGCTCCACATTGTTGCGCTACCGTGTTCAGCTTTGCGAATTTTAAAACGGCTTCAGCATACAATGACTATTTAGACACTACTACGTAACATGAGCTAATAATTTATTTTTAACCACAGAGATCACAGAGGAATTTTTTTACTTTATGTTTTTTAAGCGATCAAAAAAATAACATTTGTGAAGACTATATCTGTCCCGTACTTGAATAAAATTTGTCATCGTTCACGCATTTATTTATTTTCCGTTATCTTAATTGGTGAACTGACCGGCAAACCGCGTTCGTCTGTCAACAAAATATAATAACAAGTCGGTAATGGTGTTGGTAATTCGGCGGAAACGGTGTGATTGTTTATTGTTGCCGGAGTGGTTTTCCATTCCCTTTTTTGCCATTCTCCAGTGTTCGCCGTCCACGCGAGTTCCGCCTTAACCACCGGAACTTCCGATTCAAATGTTGCGGAAACAGATTTTCCGTCTTCATTTGATTTCATCTCCGAAACTTTCGGTAACGGTTTTGAAGACGGTTTGGTATTCTTGAAAATAATTGCGTCGATAAAAGTGTCAACTTCTTTGAACGTGAAAATGTGTCCGTGCGGTCTTCGGAGTGTTATGGAAATTGTCGTTTCGCCTTTTGGCAAACGATAACTTTTCTGGTAACTGTCCAGCAGATACGCAAAATCGTTTGTTCCGTTAACAAAGAGCATTGGTATTGCAGCCCGACCAAGATGTGAAGACGGATCGAAAAGTGAAACCCAATTGTTTCGTTGTTCCGGTGTCATTGGGTCGAATTTATTGACTTTCCATACACTGTTTTCATGGAGGAATCCGCAACCATAAACCGGAACCGCCGCCTGAAGTTTATGATCAACTCTTGCCAGAATACACGTCAAATAACCGCCCCAACTAAGTCCTGTCGCAACAATTTTATTTGGATCGACTTCCGGTTGCGCCGCCAGCAATGCGTGTCCGCGAAGAATGGCGGCAATTGATTGATACGTCCACATATTTTTGTAATCGCCGTTTGCAATAGTAAAGTTACGAAATTTTTCGGTATCACTTTGTTTGGGACCGCCGTCAGGTAAAGGAGAATTCGCTCCTCGACCGCCGAAATCTATTGCCAAAGCGACATACCCACGTTTCGCCCAAAGTTCTGCCCAATTTGCAAACGCTTTACCGCCTCCGCCATGAATCAATAAAATTGCGGGAAACTTGCCGTCAAAAGGAGCGGTTCCTTCCGGTTTGCCCAGATAAGCGAAAACTCGTGTCGGTTTTCCCTGATAAGGTTCGCCTTCGTAATAGACTTCCTGCACCAATGAACCGGTTTGTTTTTCACCAAAAGTTGCTTTGGGCGGATTGTTAAAATAATCGTCCGTGTTCCAAAGTGAAGCGGCATCAATTTCTGTTGCAAGATTGACCGAACTAAGAAACAGAGAACCAACCAAAAAAAGTACAAAAATTGCACGAAATACCATTTTTGAATAAGTAACGGTATAAAATTTGAATGTTGCCATTTTTTCTCCTGTTTGAAAGTTTAGAGAATTGTTGTGAAATTCCGGTTTATGCTCAATTTTGTCCTTGCAGCGGTTTTACCGCAAAACAAAATGATAACCCTAATTTAACAGGGTTGCTAATTTTGTCAACGCTGTATTAAAGATGCAATAGGATTGCAAGTTTTTTATGTAGTTACAGTGCTACACTCGCCAACCTCATTTTTCAACCTAATTTCTCTGACAAAATAACCTCAGTAGCAAAAACGGCAAAAAATAGAGGAACCTCATTACCTCATTAAAAATAATCAATGAGGTAAAATGAGGTTGGTTTGGTGGGAAGGAATCGGAATCAATAGGCTACAGAGGTTATTTTGCCGAGTAGTAACAATTTTGCATTATTTTAGAGTTTATTTTTAGAGTTTATTTTAAACGCGAAACACACGAAAATTCGCGGAAAGAGGTGGGCAATCCATCAAAAGTTTCGCTGAACAGTCGCCCATCTCTTTTTGCGTTTTAGGTAGGCGATCCTTTTGCTAAAAGGTCGTGCCGGTTGAGTCTTACTTGACTCCAGAAAGGTTTGTCCTTCATAAATATTCTGTCATTGAATCAATACGCAAAAGAAGGGTATCGCTTGTTGGAGTCAATAACAACTCAAACGGCGCGACCCTTCAGTGAATTTTTTGATGAATAGCCTACCTTTAATTTCTACCTGTATTGGCGATTAGGTATTATCATATCGTTGCGGTCTTTAACCGACCCTTTGGGTCGAATATTTATAGCAACCTGGAAACAAATATTCGACCCCATAAGGGGTCGCATATAAAAACCGTAACCGTTTGGCTATAAATATACGACCCAAAGGGTCGGATAAATACCGTAACCGTTTGACTTGTTGGAGTCAATGATAAGTCAACCAGCGCGACCCTTCAGCGAATCTTTTGATGAATAGCCCACCTCTTTTTGCATTTAAAACGAACTTTTCAATGCTTAGACACCGAATCCGGTAGAATCATGAATTTTTCTGTCCCGTTAGGGACAACATGTTGGTAGAAAACTGGATTTTATTTAATTTTTATCCTGTTAAATTCTGTAAATCCTGTCTAAAAATATCTGACGAGGTAGGTAGGCGACCTTTTGCTAAAAGGTCGCGTCGGCGTATTCGCCGACAGTGAATTAGATTAACAATAGCAAATTGAGTTGCCTTCCGTTTTGGAATCAAGTTACCAACCGTCAACAGGGGCAAGTCGGCTATCGCCGACGCGACCTTTCAGCGAAAGG
>JAISBG010000216.1 GCA_031266315.1 Planctomycetaceae bacterium
ACAAAGGAAATGGCGGAAAAAGTCAGATATTGGGATAATCCTGATACGGAAATTGGAAAACGTCTTGCGTCTCCGATTAGTCTTTCCGGTTGGTTTCCCGAACGTCCGTATGCTGCGGCTCCACAATATGTACGGTTACTTGAAAAATATAATCGTGATCTGGATATTGCTGTTGCGCGAATTAACGCTTATGATGCTCTTCTGATTGTTGGCGGAAGCGGTCCGGTTGTTGATTTGGTCAATAATCAACGAGTTCATGATTTAATTCTTGCGTTTGTCCGTCAAAATAAACCGGTTGCCGCGGAATGTTACGGAGTTGCCTGTCTTGCGTTCGCCCGCGATTGGCAAGATGGAAAGAGTATTATTTCCGGTAAACATGTTACAGGACATTGCAAAGAATATGATTACCATGACGGAACCGGTTTTATGAAAGAACGCGGCGTTTTTGAAAATTTCAATATGGGACCTCCGCCGTATCCGTTGGAATTTGTGTTGCGCGACGCAATCGCGCCGGACGGAGCGTTTATTGGTAATTTCGGTAAGGACACAAGTGTGATTGTCGATTATCCGTTTATTACAGGTTGTTCAACGCCGGATTCTTACCTGACCGGTCAAAAATTGGTCGAATGTCTCGACGGTAATCCGCCGCTAAAACGTTTCGGATGGTAATCTTGAAAATTTCCTGATCCTACCGAATTTAAATTTAGGTATTTCACAACGGAATAGTAAAATAATTGATAATATATCAGTCGATTTTTTGTTTTTCTATTTTATACTGAAGCTGTTTTAAAATTCAAGAAGCTGAATACGCAAGCGCAACAACGTGAAGCGGTTGTTCAAGGGCGAAGCCTATCGCCTTACCGGCTACGGTATAACCCAATTATGCATAACCGTATGTGAAGCGAATCAGAATTTACGTTCACACTTTTCAAGATCATGAATTTTCTATTACTTGGCGCACAAAAATATTATCATGCACCGGATACAAATCCGGCGATTCGTTTTGGTGTTTATGCTCCCAATGCTTTAAGCGTGAAAGTTGTTTTTGGTTTTCTTTGGACTAAAAAAGGTGATGAGCGGATACCGGTTAATAAAAATCATCCGGCACCAATTTCCGATATTGCCGGCGGATATATTGCAGACGATGGAACTGGTATTGATCCGGCTTTACCGGTTATTCCTTTGTTTCGCGAAGAAAACGGATGTTGGTTTAGTGATACAAAAAATTTCGAACTTCAGGATTTTCGGCAGTGGGATCATGTTCCGTACATGTTCCGTATTACAAAAAATGATGGTTCTATTGCTTATCGTACAGACTTATATTCACGATGTCAGATTGGTGCGGGACAGTTCAATCCCGAAGGTTGCGCTTACGATGATTTAATTACAAAAGTTTCCGGTACAAAAAGTTGCAGTGTTGTCGTTGATCCTGATACAGTAACAAAATCTTTTAATGAAACTGATAATCAGAGTGATTCCATATTTCCTGAAACAAATTTTATTCCGCAAGAGAAATTTTGGAAAGACGAGTTGAATCCTGCTCATCCGCTTCCGACGCGGATTAACGATTTGATTATTTATCAGTTACATATTCCGGCGTTGGGTTTTGGTCATGCCGGAGTGGGGGTAATTGATGATGCGATAAAATTATTGGATTATCTTGTCGAACTTGGAATCAATGCGATAGAATTACTTCCTGTTGCAGAATATGGTGATAAGCCGGAAACGTGGGGATATTCGACAACACATCATTTTGCAATAGAATTTAGCGGCGGCGGTCGGGATAAAATGAAACATTTTATCAAAGCGGCACATCAACGAGGAATCGCGATCATTTTTGATGTTGTTTACAATCATTTTGCTGCCGACGCGGAACGAGCCGAATGGTTTTACGATACAAATGATAATGAGAAAAATGTTTATTACTGGTATCATGGTAATCCTTTTGATTATGTAACCGGTAACGGCGGTTATCTTGACAATATGTCAACGGGTTTTGCGCCGCGTTATTCCGATCCTTTTGTCCGCAATCTTTTTATTGCGAGTGCGGTAACGCTTCTCAAAGAGTTCCATGTTGATGGATTCCGTGTTGATCAAACAACTTCAATTCATTCTTACAACTGTTTACATGCAAACGGCAACACGATGAACGATGCGAATGTTTGTGGCGGAGATTTTTTGCGTGAATGGTCGCGTTGTATTCGGGAAGCCAAACCGAATGTTTTTTTAATGGCGGAAGATCATTCCGGTTGGAATGCGGTAACATGTTCGGTTGAAGAAGGCGGTCTTGGTTTTGATGCGGTTTGGTATGCGGATTTTCATCACCATCTCAATGGAGCTAATTTCGGCAACAATTATGCGAAGTTAATTCCGACTGCCGGATATGGCGGAGATGAACCGTTGGCGATGGATAAATTTGCTCAGTCATTACAAAATTCTTCGTTACAAAAAGTTATCTATCATATTTCTCACGATGAAGCAGGCAATGCGGGGCGTAACAATTCTGATCCTGATCAAAGATCACATCGAACGATGATCCTTGCAGTGCGGAATCATTTAAGTCAACAGGATTATCCGTATGCAGAGGCGCGGAGTCATATTGCCTTTGCCTTGTCATTGTTTTCTGCGGGAATACCGATGTTCCTATTTGGAGAAGAGGTTGCCTTCCTGAATGATTTTTTGTACGATGATGTTTTATCGAAACGAGAAGACATTTATGCTCAACGGCATGGAGAAGGTCGGTCAATGTTTGAATTTTATCGGGCAGCGATTCAATTACGTCGAGATTGTTCGGCGTTTCGTTCTAATCATATTGAGTTGTTGCATGTTCACAATATTAATCGAATAATTGCTTTCCGTCGATGTGATGAAAATGGCGACTATATTGTTATAAGTTCTCTCAGAAATTATTCTTTTGATCAAGGATATATTATTGAACATTCTTCAATTGTAGCCGGTCAATGGCATGAAATCCTAAACAGCAATTCAAAAAATTACGGCGGAACCGGTTACGATAATCATGAAAACTTACAAAGCAACAGCGGTCATATTGAATTAAATAGAATTCCCGCCAATACGATTATTGTCTTGAAAAAAATATTGTCGAAATAAACAATAACGGTAAAAACCACCAATCCCACCAACCATAAATACATAACTCACAACGAGTAACATAATATTTTGTGGTCTATGTTTCAGGCAAAAGTAAAATAGCCAGACAATCAGAAAAAAGACGGGAAAACAAACAAATTAAATAACATTTCTTATTCCTGGTTTTAATGTAAACTTTAATAATGAGAGATTATTCACACAGCTTTCTTTTGCATGATTTTTTGTTTAACCAATAACCAATTTTCGTCTTGAAACATTGACAATATATCTTTAGCAATTTGTTCCGATGTTAAGCGATATTGTTGAAGTAAATATTCTTGATTACCGACATGTTTCGTAAATTCCGACAGCAAACCGAAACGTTTGAAATTGATTTTTGTTCTAAATATTGTGTTCTTCGGACACAACAGTGTATTGGTACGATATTTTACGCTGTTTTTTGTTGGGAAATGTTACGCTGAATATCAATACTATTTTGAGCATTTATGTTTTTGAATATGTTTAATATACAATTTTCAATATCGTGTTCAGAAAAATAGTATTCATCTTCCAATGAGTAGGCAGATGGAGCCGGAATATCAGGAAGTGCTAACCGGCAAACAGGGTAACGGAGGTTGGCAAAACAATGTTCGGAAATAATTGATGCTATTTCCGCAGAAATTCCAAATGATTGCCAACCGACATCAACAACAA
>JAISBG010000289.1 GCA_031266315.1 Planctomycetaceae bacterium
GAGAAAATTTTTGTTCTACCGTATTAGGTGTTTCCTGCATTGACAAATTCGTTTTCAACGCGAAACAAACTTACAGCAAAATCAGTCAAATATTTGTTCACAATAGGCTTGTATGCAGAATCCGCAAAAATGGGTTGTCGATACTCTTTTATTGTTTTCTATTCGCGTTTTTTATTTTTTACCGGTGTCAGAATGAGCGTCAATGGTGTGCCGCGATCAGGTATGCGTTCCGTAAAACATGCAAAAAGCAATTCCGAATTGTCGGCACTACTCTTGATCGGAACATCAAGAATCGCTCCTACAAAATTAGAAAGACCAAATAATTCACCACTTTCATCTGCAATGTAATGATTCTCTCCCGATTCGTCTTTGTATTGCATACTTCCGGTAAAAACCCAATGTGTTGACATTGCCCTCTTGGAATCTTCTTTGCTGTTTCCGGCATCCCAAACCCAATCTTGAGCAAGCGTTTCTTTTCGATGACCGTCCGGATTGTTCCAACGAACAATAATTTCAATTTCATCACCACTTGGCGGTACAAACTGCGGCGTTTGCTGAACCGGTTTCCCCGGCTCCGCTCCAACCGCAAGCAGTGCCGCGTGAATCAAAAACGGTTTAACCCGAACAGAAATAATCGATTCATGCTCCTTTGTTCCAATACGACAAGCCAAAAGTTCCAAAAATCCTTCCCGTAACGCTATCCGACCAAGAACTACCACACTGCGACCATCCGGCGTAATCCAAATCCGGTCTTTCGGATCCAATGGAATCAATTTGTCCGGCTCATCAACCAACGGAATCCGTTTTTGCTCTTCCGCAATCACCGCTTGTTCCGCCGCTTCTTCTTCCGCAATGATTTTCTCATATTCCCGTTGCGCCTCTTCAGGACTCATGTTTTCACGCCCGGATTCTGTTACATTTTCAACTGCGGTCGCAAGTGAGTCCGTTTGTTGTGTTGCAATATTGTTTTCAAGTGATGGATTATCCGATGACGGAAAAGACAACGATTCTTGTACCGATAATGAATTCTTTTGCGATTGAGTGTTCTGTTCAAGCGATAGAACAGGTTGCGTTTCCGGTTTTTCCGGCAATGTACCTTGTAACGGCAACACCGCCAATACAAATGTCAAAGGACACATGACAAAAAGCCAAGCCGCAAAATACCAGAGTTGACCTTTTTTTAACCAATCCAGCAGCCAAACCAGTGCAGCAATTCCCACCACACAACTAACCGACATTCCCACCAATAATAAATGTGTGGAAATCGCGTCGGGTTCCGTGTTGGGTTTGAGAAGTCCTTTGAGTTCAAGAATTCCGATGCCGCCAATAACCGGAATGGCAAGAAGAAACGAAAACGTCGCCGCCTCATCACGCCGCAATTTACGAAACAAACCGGCAACAATGGTTGAGCCGGAACGTGAAAGACCGGGCAAAATTGCAACCGCCTGCACCGTACCAATCACCAAAGCATCGAACCAAGTCATTGTCGAACAAGTTTTTTCGCCGTCCGTATTTCGTGACAGAATCAGAAGAAATCCTGTTACAGCAAAACAGATTGAAATAATGTACAAATCCGCTTCAATCCAAGGAGCGAATTTTTTTACCAGAAGACCAACAACAACCGCCGGCAATGTACCAATAATCAAAAGCGGAATCAATCGAAGGTCTTTGCCGAATAAATCAACAATACGCTGCCGGAAAACAATCAGAACAGCGATCAGAGTTCCTAAATGCAACAGAATTTCCAGTTTAATGAAATCCGTTTCACTTCCGGTCAACGGTTGCCCAAACCGTCCGAATAAATGTTCGGTAACCGCCAAATGCCCCGAAGAACTAATCGGCAAAAATTCACCAATCCCTTGAACAATGGAAATGATCAAAATTTCAAGCAGTTCAATCAATTGTCGTCAGGATAAAATCCCGCCTCGTTTCATTTTTTAATATCGTAATACAAAAGACAGCCACATTCGGTGTTGTTCCAAAAAACCGCTAATTCTCCATACCGCTTCCCATATAACCCATACTGCCTGAACCTAAGTTGTTAACCGCCGTCGGATTCTTAATGGTTTCCGCTTCCGTCAAATCAATCTTGACTGTCCGAATGAGTATATTACCGCTCGGTTCCAAAACCATCACTCGACCTGGCGATTTCAAATCAGGTGCTTTCTGTGCGGCAGTCGGAACTTTGTACAACGCCTCACCGCCTTTCATATCAAGAACACAAACTTCGGAAACAATGTCAAGTTGCTTTCCGGTTGTTTTAGGTTCGTTTTTTGTTCTTGACGGAGGTGTTGCTGGTCTGCTGCCGCGCGGCGGTGTCCGTGACGGCGACGAAGAACTGCCGCTTTCCATATCGGAAACAGTTGTTTGTTTTTCCAACAAAGGATTGGTTACGTCTTGACGTTTATAATTGATCGTCGAACCACGATAAACCCGTCCCTTTTCCACATACCATTCAGAACCATCCGCCAAATCAAAATGAACCGCCATAATACTTGCCGCCGGTTCTGTCCAAGGTTGTTTCGGATCAGTCGCAAAAACATCGGTCGTCAGCACACGGGATTCCAAAGGAATCGTTACCATATTAGACGGCGTACTAAATTCCGTAACAAGATACGGCTCTTTCGATAACGTTTCGTCTTCCAGAAAATTGGGGGCTAACCTGTAATTAGGATTCGCCAGATAAAGCCGAACTCGGTAACGATATGTCTTCCCCGGTTCCACTTTGAAATCCAAAAACCGGAAAAGATAACTATCAACCAAAACCGGTTTGATTTCTTCCTCTTCCTGTTCCGCACCGCGCCGTAATCGACGATTCCGTCCTTGTGTGTTCCCGTCCATGCCGGAAGAACCAGTTGAACCTGCTGACCCTATTCGATTTTCGGAACCGCCAAACGGACTGTCCAGAATATCTTCCGGTTTAATATCAAACATCTCTTTACGTAACCGTTCATTGATTTTTTCATTTTGTTTCAATATGTCCATCTGCGAATCCGTAAGCATCGGAATAAACGGCGGATGCGCCACTTCTTCGTTGAACTTTTTCGTAACCGGCGGAAGTGGATAAGCCATCGGAAATTTTCCGGGAACCTGCGGCGCAAAAAATGCCGGATCAACCGGATCAACCGCCGCGTTGCCGCTCCACAAAGAACGTTTTTGTAAAAATTCCGTAAGGAAATCTAATCGTTTCCATTCCAGATCATCTGGATTTTTCCCCGGTATAACTTCTGCTCGTTCAACATCATACAAAATATACGTCGGCATATCTCGCAACGCATCCGGTAAAACACTTGACGAAAATTTATCAATGTAAAGATTAAGTTGTTGCTTAATCGGAATCAAACCGGTAATAATCGCCCAACGTTCTCCAATACGGGCTCCGGTTCCCAAATTACCGGTCATTGCGGAATTACCTGTATTACCGGTTTCCGCCGCCGACACTAACGGCGACGAAGGATTAATCGAAACAGCACCAAGTCCAGCCTGCGCTTTCAACTCTTTGACCGGAAGAACATTCACCGCACTGCGTTTGTTTTTCTCAGGAAAAAGCGACGGCAACCACTGTGTTTCCGTTCGATAGTATTCCGAACGAATTTTGGCTTTAATCCAAGTCGCCTTCACATCATAAGTAATGATGGAAACTCCTTCATCAACGGCTTTCCGTTCACTTGTCTTGATCGTATTATTAGCATTATCGGCAGCCTTAACCAACGCATCCGGTTGCCATGCAAGCGGCTCATATTGCGTTCCAAGATAAGCAATATAAATTGCCAACGGAATAACAAGAACCAAGACTATTTTTTCAACATTTTCAATAAAAAATAATGCAATGTCAAATTTCTTTTTTTTATTAGGTTTCATCGTCGTTTTTTGTATAAAAAAGGTTTATCGACCAAAGCCGAACTTGGCTTTTTCGGTCATATTTAATAGTTTGATCACAACCAAATTCATTCATTCTTAATACTTTTTAGTGATGTACAAGGTCTTGTTCAAATTCCGCCAATGTCTTACATTCCCACGCCCGATCAAAAAGCGAATCCAACGCAATTAAATCTGTATAGGAATTGACGGTATGCGAAATTGATTCAGGCACTTCGTGGAAACGTTTGTTAAGCAACCGAAGAACACTCTGGATCGCTCTTTTAGTTTCACCTTCAAGTTTACCTTCAAGTTTACCTTTGAGTTCACCTTCGAGTCTGCCTTCAAGTTTTCCATTAGTGTACAATTCTTCCATTGTTGACATAACCATATTTTCGATCTCCTTTTTATTAAAAATTTTTGAAAATTCCCGAACGATAATTTTGGCATTGATTTTAGCGGTAGCCATTGCGTAACGGATGATGGAGTTTCGCCATCCGGTTGTTCGCGGGTCAGTTTTGATTTCTTCAAAGTGTCCGACAATTCGTTCCAAACTTTCCGGCAACTTTCCTTCCGAATACGATTGTAACGTATCAAAAAGTGCAATCAATGCCGGATGTCCTTGCAATTCCTCGCATCGAATTTTTGACAAATCAATCAAAATGGACTGAAACCATAACACTTTATCGTCCACACCTTGCGGTACTGCAATCAAATTTGCTATTTGCAACAATTCACGCCATGAGATATTGCCGTGATAAAGTATAACGACAAGCGGGTATGGAAATTTCCCGCCTTCGGCGATTGCATTTTTCGGATCAGCCGCCCATTCTTCATAAAATTCCAATATTTTACGTAAACAATGAAGAGAATATAATCTAATTTTTTTAGATTGATGTTCAAAAAACAGGAACACTTTGGAATAATGTCCATTTTTGAATTTTGTGGAAAAACGTAAATCGCTGATAACTTCCTGCAAATTACAATCTATTGTAATCGGAGATTCACACCGCAACGCCCCAAGATCAAGAGACCGAACAATACCTGTACCATCGTAATGTTCCAGCATACTCGCCATCAATTCCTTGTCTATAAGAAAATACCGCGCAAGTAAATCATGCGGATGAGCAAGTTCAAATCCTACCGATATGTTAGGAAATAATGATTCTGTCATAAAAAAATGTTTGTGAAAATTATTCAGTTACCTTTAGTAATATTCTGTTTATTGTTTTAATATATTAATATTCCTGTCAGCGAAACATCAATTTAAAATAATTAGGGGTTGTCATTGATAAGTAAGGTCTTACTGGAATTATCAGGGATTTGTTTCGGTTACCGGTTCGTCTTGTTGTTGTAAACCGCCGTGTTCGACGGGATTGAAGATACTGATACAGCCGTAAATTTCAACTGGAATCGCATTCGTTCCATAGATACCGCCGATACTATCAATACGAACTTGTGTATCATCTCCGGCTGCACTTCGTCCTCCTTCCAACCCGCTGCTGCTACTGCCGCCGTAACCGCCGCCGCCGCTCATATCGCTACTCATTCCCGCCATATCACCGCCGCCACTACTGCTTGCAGCGGAAGCGGCAATGGAAGCATCGTAAGCACCTAAATCAAACGGTTTTGTTGCCGCCGGATTGATTCGTACCCACAGAACATCTATCGGCATGGAACAGTTGGCGCAGTTTACAAGAATTTCCGGAATTCGCCGTTGGTCAACAATCAATCGAAGGCAAATCGGCATTCGTTTGAATTGATCAAACGGAGCCTTGTCTTCGGCTTTGAGCGGTTTTGCTTTATCATCGACGTAACGATTATTTTTTTTGATGGTAATCACATCTTCCTCTGTTCGCGCAACCGTAATTCCGCCGACAC
>JAISBG010000299.1 GCA_031266315.1 Planctomycetaceae bacterium
TACATTAACATTGGAATTTTGATGTCTGGTAGGATAGCAAGTTTTTCCTCCGCCCCTTTAGGGGCAACACAAGCCAGCCCGCCGCAACGCGGCGGGTGAGAACCAACAACACGCCGCCCGGAAAGGGCAACATAACGATGGAAAAGGTAATAATAGTTATGGTGATTGTTCGGGTGGGACTTACCCGCCGCGTTGCGGCGGGCTGGCTTGTGTTGCCCTTGCAGGGCGGAAGAACACGCGCAATCCTACCGAGTTGATGTCTATTTGACCGACTTTTTACTTACGGTGCGTAACATGAGTTATGAAATTGCTATTTTTTGAAGTACGGGTAACTGCGCTGGCGGCATTACCTAACGACATTGCTTACAGAATCCGGTAAAATCAAGTGTTGTTTAGCCCTATCGGGCTATTCCGTGTTTCGGATCAATCCGGTAAACAGTTACAACCCTAACACAGTATAACAACGTCTGTAAAATTGAAACTATTTTTTGGTCAATCTTTATTCAACTTTTATTGTTAAAAAAATGGAAAACAACAAACTTGAAACGCTTTGGGCTCCTTGGCGCATGGCGTATATTATGGAAGACGGGACGATGAAACCGGAAACACCGGAAACGGTTGCGGTGGGATCCAATGCCGATCCTGATTGTTTTATTTGTCAAGGTATTTTCGACGAACAGCATGACCGGCAACGTTTTATTGTTCGCCGAACAGAATTAACGGTAACAATTTTGAACCGTTTTCCGTACAACAACGGTCATCTTTTAGTGGCGCCGCGTTGCCATTGCGGACGGCTTGACGGTTTGACGGAAACGGAAAAACTGGAATTGGTTCGAGAGATTGACCGCTGGACAGGGATTTTAGAGCGAAAAATGAATCCTGACGGTTTCAATATTGGTTTGAATCTTGGACATTCCGCCGGAGCGGGATTGCCGGGGCATTTGCATTGGCATATTGTTCCGCGTTGGAACGGTGATACCAATTTTACAACAACCATTGGTTCCGTCAAAGTCATTCCGCAATCACTGGAAGCACTTTGGGAAATACTTGTTCACTCTTGACATTTCGTGAACTGTTACGAAAATTTTACTGAAATATACTTTATTATCTCATGTTACGCACCGTAGTTAAAAAGTAACCATTCACGAAAAGTCAAAGTAAAGGTGAAGATATTATTCGTTCATGATTCCTAAGTCCGTAGGACTTTAACATGGATAACCCCGTGCAAGTGCAACGTAGCACGGGGCATTGAGTAATACACCACACCAACCGGAACTACGTAGTAGTTCAACAGAGAAAAGTTATCCTTGCCGTGAGCGTGTCGAACTGTTACGCAGTTCGTTGTGAGGAGAGTCCGTTTACCCCGTGCTGCACTTCGTTTGCACGGGGTTATCCACGTGAAAGTCCTACGGACTAAAAATTATGAATAAACACTTTACTTTGACTTTGATTCATCTTAAACGGTTACTTTTTTACTTACTGTGCGTAACATGAGTTATACTACGTAAGTTATAAAATTGGTATTTTTTGACGGTTCGCCGGATTTTTACTATTACGTAAAAACAATCTAGCCGTAACCTCATTTTCAACCTAATTTCTCTTACGAAACAACCTCAGTAGCCTAATGGATTCTCTCAAACCAACCTCATTACCTCATTGATAATTTTTAATGAGGTAATGAGGTTAGGATATTTTTTGTCATTTTTGCTACTGAGGTTATTTTGTCAAAAAAATTAGGTTGAAAATGATGTTACGAAAACTTGATTTCGATCCTTTGAAAAATACCAAATAGAACACTAACACAGTATATTATGGTTGTATTTGTCATTTTTCGAGTAACTATTTATCGGTTTGATCCGAAAAACCGAAACCTCAAAAAAATACCAATTTCAGAGATCATGCAGTATATCCCGTGAAATATCAAGGGCAAGCCGCGATATTTGCTGGAAGAGCCGTGATATTTCACGGCAACTTTGACGGTGATCAACGATTTCGATATTCTGTACGGTAATCACGTGGCGTGATGCCGACTTCACGTGTGAACGCACGGCTAAAATATTCCGGTGTTTGATAACCAATCATTTGAGATATTTCCGCAACACTTATTTGTGTGTCCCGCAATAATTCCTTTGCCCATTCCATGCGAACACGCAAAATCTCCTGAAGCGGCGTACTGCGTAAATATTGCTGAAACAAATTGTTCAATGTTCCGCGCGAAACCGCAACCTCTTTCGCAACATCACTCACCCGAAGATTTTGCGCCACTTCCGTCCGAATAAAACGTAACGCATTGGCTAAAACCGGATCATTCACCGCAATATTGTCCGTCGATTGACGTACAACAATACAAACCGGATCAACCAGAATTGTTGACGCGGAAAGTGGTTCACTGTTCATCATCGCGTCCAAAATTCCCGCCGCTTTGTAACCAATCAATTTCGCATTCGGATCAATACTCGATAACGGCGGCATTGTTGTTTTACAAAGACTTTCATCGTTATCAACACCAAGAATTGCCGTTTCCTCAGGAATTGCAATTCCGTACAAACAACACAAATTAGCAAGATAAAAGGCGTGATTGTCATTGGCACAAAAAATACCAACCGGTTTGGGAAGCGATTTAACCCAATAAAGTACAGAATCATCTAAACCATTCCACCAAAGCGTCGGTAAAGTTGTTGTATTTTTCCGTTTCGCCTGCGGACAGAGAAAACAAGAACTTTCATAATCTTTAAGTGCAGAAACAAAACAATGGTAACGGAATTGCGACCAATAAGTATGTCCCATCGAAAAATAAGCAAAGTTACGATAACCTCGATCCCAAAAATGTTCGACTGCCATCTGACCGCACTTTTCGTTGTTTAACCGGACATGAATCGGAAATTTCTTGTCGTCCGCAGCAAGATTGATTTTCTTGCCGGAAAATTTGTGAAAAAACCGGTCGCCATTCCTATCGTTGACACGTGCAATCAAACCGTCTCCGTTCCACTTGTCCAGCCAATGCTGATTCAGACTTGCCGCTTCATGGTCGCAAAGAAAAAAATTCCAACTCTTTTGTTCGGTTGCGTACTGCGTAATCCCTTCAATCAAATTCCGACCAAAAGCACGCGACGTTTCAATCAGGAGCAAGACACGCCTTTTTTGTTTATCTTTTCCATTCATGATGATACCGTAATGGTTATAAGATTAAAAAATGGTAGCCGTTCACGAAAAATCAAAGTAAAGGTGATGATATTGAATCCCAAGTCCGTAGGACTTTAACATGGATAACCCCGTGCAAACGAAGTGCAGCACGGGGAAATGTCATCACAACATACGGAACTGCGTAGCAGTTCAACACGTTCACGACAAGAATAAATCTTTCTGTTGAACTGCTACGCAGTTCGTTGGTGGGGGGTGTATTACTCAATACCCCGTGCTGCACTTTCGTTT
>JAISBG010000351.1 GCA_031266315.1 Planctomycetaceae bacterium
GTACAATTGTTTTGTGTAGAAATATTTTGTAAATATTTATTGATGTCGAATTTTACCAACATTTATTCTCAACCCCAATTTCGTACTAACATTCATTTTGGGAATCAATGAGGTTCTTCGCTCCAGATTTCTCGGATTCGTTCGATTTTTCGTTCGACTGTGCGACGGACACAACCGAGTTTTACAGCGATTTCTTCGGTACGATGTCCTTCAAGTGTCATTAACGCAATTTGTTGAAGCGTTTCATCGCCGAGTTTGTCGAGTAGAATCTGGCAGTTTTCAACAACAGCAAGTGCCAACTCTGGTGTTGGTTCCGTACCGAGAACATTACCAATACCGTTACGGTTCATTTCATCTGTCTGTCCAAAAACCGATTCACCGCGAATACTTCCGCCTCCGCGTTTCCGTGCGTAATGCCGCCGTAATTTTGCGGTTGCTTTTCTTGCGGTGATTGTTACGAGAAGTTTCCACAAATCTTCACGGTTTTTAATATTCCCAAACTTCTGTTGAGTCATTCCATAATAAAAACTGTTCATCGCACTGAGTGCAACATCTTCTTCGTCAACATCACGCAACGGCATACCATCAAGTTTTCTACGGGCTAACCGTACTAACTTGCCAAAATATTCGTCCCATATTTTGCTTGCAATTTCTTCATTGCCGTCCGCTAAGTGAAAAACCCAACTGGAAACTTGTTCTGACATCGGAATAAAAAATTGCTGAATCTACCGGAATCTTTTGATTGCCAGTGTTACATTTTGACCGCCAAATCCGAAACTGTTACTCAAAACAACATCACATTTGGCTTTCCGTGCTTTATTGGGAATATAATCAAGATCACAATCCGGGTCGGGAGTTTTGTAATTCATTGTCGGCGGCAAAATTCCGTCCCGAATTGCCAAAAGGCAATAGATCAATTCACTGGCTCCAGCGGCGGCAACAAGATGTCCTGTAACACTTTTCGTACTCGATACCGGAATCCGTCCGGCTCGGTCACCAAAAAGTGTTTTGATTGCCAGCGTTTCCACTCGGTCATTCACGGAAGTACTGGTTCCATGCGCGTTAATGTAATCAACATCGTTAATAGTAAGACCCGCATCTTCGAGTGCCATTTTCATACACCCCACCGCTCCGCGCCCTTCGGGGTGAATATCCGTAATTCGGAACGCATCGGATGTGGCTCCGTAACCCGCCAATTCCGCATAAATTTTGGCTCCGCGTTTTTGTGCGTATTCGAGTTCTTCGAGAATCACCACCGCCGCACCTTCTCCAAGAATAAAACCGTCACGCTCTTTGTCAAACGGACGTGATGCACCGTGAGGATTTTCGTTGTTGGTACTCAATGCGGTCAAGAGATTGAAACCGGTAACACCAAACGGATGAATCATCGAATGGGCTCCGCCGGCAATCATTATATCGGCTTCTTCACGTTTGATAATCTGAACCGCTTCTCCAACCGCTTGCGCACTGGCAGCGCAAGCAGTAAGACAGTTCACATTCGGACCGTAAGCCTGAAACATTGCCGCCAAATGGGCTGCGGACATGTGCGGTTCTTGCTCCAGTTCGCGAACCGGATTGAGAATTTCAATCCCTTTTTCAATAAATTTACCCATATCAAATTGTCCTTCCGCTTCGCCGCCAACTCCAGACAAAACCATTTGGGTAAATTTATCAAAATCCTGTTTTCCTTCACCGGCTCCCGTGTAAACACCAATTCGTTCCGAATCATAGGGAAACGCTTTCGATTTCGTAACCGCGTCCCAAAGTCCGGCGTCAACCATTGCCTTGAAACCGGCTCCCACTGCAAATTGCGTGTGCCGATCCTGAAGTTCCCAGTCCGCCGGATTTTCTCCAATCACGGACATGTCAAAATCCTTGACCTCCGCCGCAATTTTCGTTGGAAAATTACCGGCATCAAAAAGCGTAATCGGTCCCACTCCCGATTCACCGTTCAGAAGTTTCCGCCAAACCGTTTCAACCTCATGTCCAAGCGGCGTAACCAATCCAATTCCCGTTATAACAACTCGTCGTTTCATTTTTATTTTATTTTTAATAATTTATGTAATTTCTAAAAACTTTTAACAAATAGCAAAGATTATTTTTTTGACAGGATTTACATAATTTACAGGATTTTATATGATTTTTATCTTGTAAATTATGTAAATCCTGTCAAAATAGGTTTTTAGAAGTTACTTTTAATAAATTGTACGACAATAAAAAAAAACAATATTCGTAATCCCAAATTAACGATTGACCATAAACAAAATAGTAATATTTCAGCAAATTTTTGTTAAAAGAATATAAGTTTTTCCTACGCCCTGAAATGACAACACAAAACAGACCGTTACGAACCAACTCGCTGATGTTTAACATATTTCTGATATTCCAGACTTTTCGGGTCGAGTAATTTTGTTCCATCGGCGGCAATTCCAACTTCAAAAACACGGAAAAGCCGCATCATATCAAGCATATCACCGTCCGCAAACAACGGTTGGTCGGAAAATGCCAGTCCTAAATGTGCGAACATTAATTCCCCTTCCGCCAAAAGTTCTTCACCCCGATACGCCCGAACAGACGCCACGCCACCGGCTTCCCGAAAAGTTTCAAGATAAACTTTGTACGTCAGAACTTCGCCGGGAACAACATCAACCCGATGAAAGGTGAATTTTGGAATCTTTGCCAGAACGACTTTTTCTTTATATTCTTTCGCCTCATAAAGAAGTAAGCCGGCAGTTTGCGCAAAACCTTCAATAATAAGCGAACCCGGCATTAAAGGGACATATTTAAAATGATCATGCAAATGATCTTCCGCAAGCGTTACCGCCTTAACGGCTTCGGCTCGTTTCTGACTTTCAAATACGGTAATGCGGTCAATCCAGTACCAGTGCATAAAAAACCGACAGTTGAATACTTCTCAATAGTATTAGGGTTATATTTGGTATTTTTCAAGTAACTATATTTACGGATTGATCCGAAAAACCGAATAGCCCGATAGGGCTTTATTTTCGTAACCGCAGGTCTTTGACCTGCGGTTACGAACCAACGAGACCTCTGCCTGAAAGGCAGAATTTTAAGCCGTTGCAGTATTAAGTTCTGCCTTTCAGGCAGTAGGCTGTTTTCGTTACACCGCAGGTCAAAGACCTGCGGTTATGAAAATGAAGCCCTATCGGGCTACTCCGCTTTTAGTACCTGTTCAGTAAATAGTTATGCCAACTTTTAACAAAAATTACACGGAATAGTTATAAAAATACCAAATCTTATGACGAACTCAGTAAAATTTTAGGAACTTTTAAAAATTTCTGTAATATAATACTTCAACGGAAATTTCAGTTGAACCGCAAAAAACGCAAAGAATATAAAATTTTTTAATTCATAAATTCATGAACATTTTTTGTAAAATATTGTACATCTTGCGGCTAAAATACAAAAGCACCAAAACCGTTGAAGTTTTACAGAAGTTCAACGGTCAATCGGCAGTGTTCAATTTTTGTTCCACAATATAACACATGTCCTGAACAGTCAGAATTGTGGTCAGGTTCTGAACCATTGGGTTTGTTTCAAATGAGGAAAGGTCGGCAAAAGGCATACGTTTTTTAATTTCGGCAAGCCCCAATCCGGTCAACTTACCGTCTTTAACATATTTTTCCTGTGTGTCATTGACAATGTCGTCTGGAACGAGTTCTCCGCGTTCGATTTTAATATCGAATGTTTTTTCCAAACGGAAAACAATGTCCAAAAGATCAATAGATTCGGCACCAAGATCGCCGACCAAAGTGGCTTTGGGAGTCACTTCATCGTCGTCCACTGCCAACGCCTCAACCAACGCATTTTTCACGCCTTCGAATATTTCTTCCTTTGACGGCATGTCAATTCTCCTTTTCCGATTTTCCAAAAATTGATGAAATGTTAAGAGTTCACTACAAAAAACGTTCCATGTTAAACAATCAATTTATCAAAAATACCGTGTTTTGCCAAAAAACAGGTTGGGAAGTTAGGAAAAATAAAAGAGTTGCATGATTAAACGTTTTTCCATGTTTATTCCAACATACGTTCTTTTCAGCACTTACAACCTTTTCCTTCCAATCCCGAACATCTCTTCTTTGTCATCGCCAAGTATTTAGCCCCCTATTTTATCTTTTTCGCCCATTCAATCAAGGGGGCGTTTTGTAGTTGATAGTTTTATAGTGGAGAGTGGATAGTGTCGCATGTGGATTATTGCTCTGTGATAAAATTCCGCATGCGACACTATCCACTATAAATCTATTTTCGGACAATTCGGTTGAAGAATGATCCGTTTCCGCCAACATCAAACATTGGACGGTAAGGGTTGGCTGGCTTTGACATGGCTCCTCCACGAAAATAAAAAGTAATTCCAACAGAAATTTCCCAGTTTTCCCGTTGCCAACCACCATGTCCATGACCTTCTTCGGGAATCATCGCCGAAAAACCGCCGTTGAGCGAAAAACGATCATTAAGCGGAAATTCTCCCAATCCGGCTAAAATCGTGTCCCCGTTATCGGTCAAACCACACCGAAATTCCACCAAACCGCCGGAAGCAAGGTGTTTACGGAAAAATAAAAGATAATATTTTTGGGCTTGTACCGCAAAGGTGTACGGTTCGCCTGTTATGTTTTTCCAATTATCCAGATACGAATTTCCTTTTTTCGAAATTCCAAAACTGCCGAGTAATCCGTATTCGGTGTTACTGAATGTCCGTGCGGAAATTTCATAACGAATTTGTTGAGCATGTACCTTGCCGTAAAAATCATCTTGAAACCAATCCAAAACCGCTCCGCCCTGAATCGGAAACGAAAGATCACGTTTGAACAAACCAGCCGTAACAAAATATTGATTTCGTCCGTTACGGTTTGTATTTCCGTTCCCATTGATATTGCTCTGGACAGCCCGAAATCCGACTTGTCCCGAAACCGTATGGAGAGGTGTTACCGGAGCAGCCCAGTTCATTCCTTCGGTAAACCCGAAATTTCCGCCGGCATCCAGTTCGCCTTTGAAACCGGTTGCTCCGGCAAAAACAGTTACGTTATCGAGCAAGCCGGTTCCAAACGGTTTCAGTAACATCGGTCCGGCATAACCATTTTCTAAAATAGGAGAATATTCGTTATACACATCGCCGTAAGTGTTCGTTAATGCCGACCAGTTCTGAATATTGGAGTCATCAACAATCCATTCACCGTCATTAAGTGTTTCATTATTATTATTATTATTGATAATAGAAGGCGCAAGGATTGGGGATTCATCGGGTTGTGGAGTTTTTTTCGTTCGGGTCTTGGGAACAATCGGCATTGTCTCCGAAACATATTCTTCGTTCAATAATTGTTGCGGAATAATTGTTGTTCCCGAATTGAGAACCTCGTCGAAATCGGTCTGTTGACTCACCGTCCGAACGGCTCGTTTTTTTGCCGGAAGCGGAAGTTGCCGCCCTCGACTTCGTGTCATCGAATCCGGCGTATATTCCTCAACAATTTCTTCATCAACATCTGTCGGAAAAACCGGTCCAAGATAAGGTCCCCATTCTTCAGCGTGCAAGGTCGAAATGGAAAGACCAACTATTGTCAAAACGACAACAACTGAAACCAAAACGATTTTGTCTATTTTATAAAAACCGATCGATTTTCTCATTTTTCCAATACTGTCAGGAGCAACTCAAGTGAAACCGGGTAATTCCGGTAAATTTTAACGCAAAAAAACGTCTTAACGTTTATCATCGGCACAGAATATTCGTTTCTTTCGGAATAATCGAAAAAAATGTTAATTTCCTAAAATTTTATCTATTTTAACATCAACGATTTTGTAATAATCATTCCCAAACCATTGTATCAATCAGTAGGATTGCAATTTCTTTTGTAACCGTTCACAAAGCATCAAAGCAACTATTTATTAGGTAAAAGGGTAAAATGTGTATTCTTAAGTCCGTAGGACTTGTACATGGATAACCCCGTGCAAACGAAGTGCAGCACGGGGTAAGTAGCGACTTTTTTTCCCCGAACTGCGTAGCAGTTCAACAGAAAACACTTATCCTTGCCAAGAATCTATTGAACTGCTACGCAGTTCCGTGTGTGGTGGTTGCGTTTCCCCGTGCTGCACTTCGTTTGCTCGGGGTTATCCATATTCAAGTCCTACGGACTTAGGAATCATAAGTAACAACAGTACCTTTACCTTAATTTTTCGTAAACTGCTACGGAAAAACTGGCAATCCTACTGTTGTATCAATAGAAATAGTGTCACTGTTCGTGTATGATTATTGTGAGTTGCTGGTGCAGTATTCAAAATAACCACAATTGAGTTAAAATTATCATGGATTTTTTCGAACAACAACGGCAAGCACGACGGCGGACAGGTTGGCTGGTTTTGCTGTTTTTCGTATCAATTTTTATTGTCGGTGTCGGTGTTCATGTTGGAGTGATGTCGTTCATTCTTGTTACGGACGAAAAATATACCGGTTCGAAATTTGAAGGACTTTGGGAACATCCGGCGTGTTTGGTTGTTTTTTACGCTTCACAATTCAGTGTTACTGTTTTTGTGTGTCTCGGAAGTTTGTGCGCAATCTACAATCTTTCCAAAGGTGGCGGCGAATATGTTGCGGAACTTCTCGGCGGAAAAGAAATCAGTCCGTTTACTTTCCGGTTCGAGGAAAAACAACTTCTTAATATTGTTGAAGAAATGGCAATTGCTGCCGGAGTGATTGTTCCCGCAGTTTTTGTTCTTGAAAAGGAACATCGAATCAATTCGTTTGTTGCCGGTTTCGACCAAGATTCCGCCGTTATTGGTGTAACACGCGGGGCGTTGGATTATCTGACCCGCGAAGAATTACAGGCTCTTGTCGCGGGAGAATTTTCGCACATTTTGAACGGCGATATTATTCTTAATACCCGAATGATTGGAATCCTATACGGTCTCAGTATGGTTTCGCAAGTCGGAATGGCAATGTCCTTTTTGCACCCAAGCCTTAATCGGGAGGATCAGGAAGAAGAAAGTTTGTTTGTGTTTTTCTTCTTTCATCATCCTGCTCTTTGGATAACGTTCATGTCGGGAATAACTATGATTATTCTTGGATCAATTGGTTTGTTGCTTGGGGCAATGATTAAAGCGGCGATTTCTCGGCAACGTAAATTTTTGGCGGATGCTGCTACCGTGCAATTTACGCGAAATCCGGGTGCGATTAAACGGTTGTTTCTCAAAATTGGTTGTCCGCGTGTTGGTTCGCTGGTTTATTCGGCGCATGCTTTGGAAGCGTCACATTTATTTCTCGGCAATGTTTTTGGTCGGACGCAACACTGGAATCCGCTTAGTTCTCATCCGAGTTGGACATCAAGAATTCGGCGTATTGACCGGAATTTCGACGGTAAATTTCCGGAAAGTGTCAAAAAGATAAAACGTTACGGAAACGAAGCCGTTACCGGCGCACCAACGGAAGCACTGATTGACGAACTGCTTCATTCGACTAATCCCCGACTCGGTCGTTTTTTTGTTCGGCAACGTGTTGCCGATGCTGAGGCGAAAAAACGCAACACGGCAGAAGAAAAAGTTACGGAATTAACCGGCAAACCGGAAACAGCCGCCAAAACGCCGGTTATTCCGACACCGCCGATTATTACCGAATCTCTTGAAACACTCGATGGTTGTTGTGCGTTAATTTACGCTTTGTTGCTTGATAAAGAACCGTTACATCGAAAAGAGCAACTCGAAGAACTGGTACGAATATTGCCTGATAATATGTTTTCTCGTTTGGAAGCGATTTCCGCTGAAATTGTCAAAACGTTTTCCATCGAACAAACGATGGCAAAAACACCGGAAGCGCGAAAATGGCGTTCGGCGTTTATTCGAATCCGCAATGCGGCATTACGGGACGGTTTGCCGAAACTCCGTCATTTTTCCGATACACAATACGCTGTCTTTCGCCGGATTTGTTCGCATTTGACGGGAAACATTGACAAAGTGAATTTGTTCCGATATTCTCTTTTTGCTAATTTTCGCAACGATTTAGACGAACAATTTCATTATGGCAAATCTTATGTTCGCGGCACGTTGTATTATTCTGTTTCGGCAATAGAGCCATCGCTTCGTCTTGCGTTGTCGTATCTTGCTTACGCCGGACATGCTAATCTTGTAGAGGCGGAAGACGCTTTTCGTGCCGGTTTACGAATTGTCGGTTTGCGTTGTACGGTGTTGCACGGTAAATTGTTACCGATAAACGATTGCACATTCCGAACTTTCGACACCGCGTTACAACGGTTACAGGACGCTTCGCCTCCGATTCGGGCAAAATGCCTCCAAGCCTTTCAATCGGTGTTGTGGAATGACGGCAAAATGACCACACGGGAAGAAGAAATTTTCCTTGCTGTTTCGGCAATATTATCTACCGAAAACGATTTCGCCATTGATGCAAACCTTTAGAAATAAAGAGCATTTTGACATAAAATCTTTTAATTATTCGGTGAAATTTTTATTAAAAAATTTGTAAAGATAAGCAACCTTTCAGCAAAGCTTTTTGACGAATAGAATTGTCCACCAAGATTGACCTGTTAGTAATGACTCTAAAATTCTAAAACAACAAAA
>JAISBG010000431.1 GCA_031266315.1 Planctomycetaceae bacterium
CATTGAGTTGATGAATTTTATTAAGTTGTTCTTCAAGATCAAAAAAAGAAAATTGAGACATGGGCGTTTCAGCGAGTGTTATAAAGGAAAGTGAAACAAAAGAAACAAGAAAGATGAAAAATGAAATTGACAATACCGGAAAAAAATTTATTACACTTAAGTGTAATAAAAAATTATAAATTGACAATGACCTCTCAAAAAATGATTTTTTAGAGATGCCCAAGTGTAAAATTTTATACAACAGGACTTCTCTAAAAATCATCTGATTACATGCGTTCTCAGGAACGAGTCGGTTATCGCTGGCGCAACCCTTCAACGAAACTTTTGATGAATTGCCGACCTCTTGATGAGGAACATGAATAATTGTCTCAAAAAATGAAACGATTAGTAAAATCAAAATTGCGCACAGAATCATCATCAGAACCGAATTTCCAACGGAAGTAATTCATGACCGTGCATGTCAATCAGAACAGCATCACCGTCAATTTTAAATTCCTCGTTGGGTGTTTCACCTGATAAATTTGTCGGCGTCGCTTTGACCGGCTTACGGAATAAATGGAACGCAAAATGAGCACGTTTGCCTTCCGTTTCCAGAAGGAAAACTTTAATTCCAACCGGTTTTTCGTTTTCATAAATCGGTTGCCAATAAAGCGCAACAACATTTTTCGCCTCAACCTGAAACAGCCACACCGCCGGATTTTTCGGACATCTCGAAACCGGAATGATCAGCGAATCTTTTTGAACCAAAAATTCCAGCGATGACGGAACCGGTTGTTTAAGATCAATACCAATTCCAAAACGAAATTTCCTTGCTGAAATCGTTTCACCTTTGGTAATTAAAATCGTATCCAGTTGCCGTTCTCCGAAACGACGGTGAAACGGTAAACCTTCAGTAAAAAACGACAATGAAAATTTTTCGTTGCGTAAATCTACAAATTTCGGCGATTGTAACCGTTCGCCGGACAACAAATGAACTCCGTCAGCTAAACCTCCACGCAAATCCAAGGTGTTATCGTTCCAAGCATATCGAACGGCATAATAAGAATCCCAAGAATTTTCACCCGGATAATCGTGCGGTTTTAATTCAAGATTAAATTCGAGCAATCGGCTTTTACGGCGAATTGTAATCGTTTCGATAAAATCGGCTGCAGTTTTTCCGTTCGGTAAAATTAAACGTCCCGTAATCGCAAGCCGTCCTGTAATCGGGCTGATTTCTGTTATCGAAATTTCGTCAGCCGTCTGAACCGCATAGCCGCGATTCGGATCGTCCGAAGGGCGTTTGTCTTCCGCCCGCTTCTCTTTCGGTAACCGGAAACCAAGTTGACGCGATAAACGATTGAACCGCGAATTGCTCGTAAAAACCGACCGTAACATTCCGCTAACCGCATCAATTTTTGCACTGAAATATTCGTTTTCCAAAAGGTAAACACTTCGCTTGACATTGTTGCCAAGATTATCTTCTGATTTTCGTATCAATTTTATTTCCGATTTCGTTTCGGTTTCTAAACCGCTAAATACCGAACGGAAAAAACGCGAAGCGTAAGTTTTCGGCGAAGCCAAATCAGAAAACCGGAACGCGGTATCGTCTTTTTTTGTATTGGATATTTGTAAATCGTCATTTTTCTTACTTTCAATGAATACATAACCAAGCGGCGGAATATCGGCAACAATTTCTTTATGGTTTTTTGTTTCACAAGCCAGAATTACCGGAGCGGTTTCTTCCGGTAATGATTTCCAATCGGAAATATCAACAAAAACACGGCGCGGAAAACTCCAAGGATTGAGCAACAATATTTTCTCATTTTTAGTTTCATTTTTTATCTCCTCATTTACAGAGACGTTTTGAATTCCGGTTGAAGTGATCATTTCCGCGAACTGTTCAATAAAATGATCGTCTTGCGGTTTACAGCCCAGAAGAGTTAAAATCGTTTCAAAAAAAGAACGGACAACTCGTTCGGTGCTTTTTTTGTAAACATCATTCCAGTACGAAATCGGATTGATTTCATTTGCGGTAAGAGCATTGCCCGGATATTTTCCGAAACCGAATTGATTGGTACTGCCGCATTGCGGTGCTTCATCAAAATATTTTTCAATATCGTAAAACTGTCCCAATATCGAAGTATATTGAGTCATCGTGCGCAAATCGTCAAGCCAAACAGTGTTACTCTTATTTTTTTGTCCCGGAAATTGAGCGAACACCGCTGTCGGAGCATGGTCATTGTTGATTGTTTGACCAAGTTTGGCGGCAAGATCAAAAAATTCAAGATTTGAAGAACCGTCTTGCGGATAACGAACCAACGCATCAATTTTTGTACCGTCAATTCCTTGCCAGATCATTTTACTTTGTGCCGTTTCTTTAATTTGCCAACCGTCCAGCGGAGCAAAATGGACAACGCCTTTTATTCCGGTCAGTTTCAATAATTGCGGCAAAAACGGTGTCAACCCGATATGGAGACGACCATAAATCGTTGGTGAAACATTTAGTTGTTCGCGAAAGACCGAAATTCCGTCCAGAATCCTGTCGGCGGCATCCAATATCGGTAACAAAAGGAGCGATTTTTCTTCCGAATCGTCCACAATAAACCGCACCTTACCGGTGTTACAAGCCGATTTCAGTACAGAAAATGTTTCGGGATTCGTTTCGGGCAATTTCCGTAGCAGTTTACAAGAAAGGAACAGATTGACCGTATCCCGTTCATTTAATATTTTTTGCAACGAAATTCCTGTTGTTGACGGTGTTATGAGTGTTAAATTAAGAAAATACGTTTTGGACGGATAAAAATATTCTTTTGATTGACAAACCGATTCAAATGCCTGCCGGAGATGATCTTTTGCCGTTTCGATTTCGCCTTTTCGATACGATTTTATCGAGTCGAAAATCTGTGTTGTCAATTGCGAATCGTCTAGCGTACTCATATAATGAAGTTGCCGAACCAACATATCAATCAGAAAATACGCCGTTCCTAACGCAAAAAAACCATCAACATATTCCGCATCGAATCCGTGATCATCAATTTTCGCGTGGGAGAAAAGTTCCGCGAGAATTTCGTTGCGATTTGTAAGATTCCGTACTAAAACAGTTTTTGCTTCTTCCTGCTGTTTAAACCAATCTTCGTACAAAAAAGATTCGCAACAAGGCGGAATCAAAATCGGCTGCTCTGAAGCGTTGTAAGGAGGAATTGACGCGCTTTCCCAACGCGGAATTTCATTGAATTTTTCGATCAGCGCAGGATGAAACGCTGCCGTCCATGTATCCAGAAGTTCATTTGCCTCTGTTATTGTGCGGTCAGACGAAAGTGTCTCAAAACTGTAACTCGGATAAAGTACAATCATGTGCCTTTGACAATATTAATTTTGTTTCCGTAAATCCATGCGTAACAACCCGCTGTAATTCGGCGGGTAATGGTACACTTAAACAGAACATAAAAAAAACGATTTATCGCTACTAAAATCATCTCCGTCATTTTTCGGGAAAACTGCAAAATTGTTATTGATCTTAATTTTCACGTATTATAAAAATAACCTGTCTTGTGTCAAGTAGATACATTATCCGTCAATCATCATTCACACTTAAATGTAATAATTAATTTGTTGGAAAATATTTTTAGTAACTCATGTTCCGCCCCGTAGTTAAAAAGTAACCGTTCACGAAAAGTCCAAGTCAAGGTGAAGATATTATTATTCATAATTCCTAAGTCCGTAGGACTTTAACATGGATAACCCCGTGCAAGTGGAACGCAGCACG
>JAISBG010000477.1 GCA_031266315.1 Planctomycetaceae bacterium
TTGCCCGAAACAATTCAATCCGGCAACTCTCTAACATTCCAACTCAAACCAAAAGAAATGCGCCTCATCTGCTTCAGCGCAACAAAAAAAGATTGGAAAAACCTCAAAGAATTACAAAAGCGTAACGCAAAAGATTTCAAACCGCAACCGCCCGTTCCTGTTGCTGAACATTCGGCACTCGGTATCTGGTTTTACACTCACAACGGCTCATCATATTCCCGCGAATTCACCAAAGACGGCATTTGCAACCTCCGTCAAGACAACACACTAATCTGGAGCAAACCCTTCAAAATCATTAACCCAAACACTCTCCTCGTCGAAGGAAAATACCCACACGAACTCCAAAAAAACGGCACACTCCTAATCGAAAAACAATGGAACGCAAAAACAAAAGAATAACAATAAACATCGTTCTAATGAAAATATCGCTACCTAATAATCAACTTTTATAGTCCAACGCTTAATAAAATGAAGACACATATCCTGAAAATAGAAGGCGAAGAAAAAAAAATATATTACTTAGTGAATATGTCCACTTCAGATGATTTTAAAAAAGTTGCAGAAATTCTACAAAATCAATTTCACGCTAAATTTATAAAAAAAGTAGGTGCGATATGGGCGTATGGGGAAAAATATGAATACCAAGGCAAATTTTTTATTTTAGCTATTCAGGACGACGATTTCGAATGTTATCTCGAGGCAATAGACAAAAAATCTCCCTCTGAAGATGAAATGTGGTTAGAGCGTTTAGCTGAATCTATAGTTGAGAAAATAAACAATTTTTCCCAAATCACGAATAACATTCCCCACAAATCTTAAGACATGCTAGCGACGAGATTATTAACACAAATGATAAAATATACTGCGTTAGAGTTATATATGTCAGGTATTTTCGAGTAATCGAAATTAAGTATTCGCAACCTCATTTTCAACCTAATTTTCACAACAAAAACAACCTCAGTAGCAAAAAACGGCAAAAATATTCTAACCTCATTACCTCATTAAAAATTATCAATGAGGTAATGAGGTCGGTTTGAGGGAAATAAATCTGCTACTGAGGTTGTTCCGTCAGAAAAATTAGGTTGAAAATGAGGTTGGCGAGTGTAGTCTGTAGCCGCAAAAAAACTTGTAATTCTATTGTAAAACACAAGTATAGTTCCTAACCGTGTAAAGATAGTGTTAATTGTTAGTCGTGCCTCTTACAAAAACAAAAACCGATGATTTTTTCAATTTTACCTCTTGCGTTGAAATTATTCTGACGATAAAATAGACCAAACGGTCGGTTTGTTGTTTATTGGAGATTTTGAAAACATGAAAGATACGAAAGAACATATTCTAAAAACTTCCTTGCGGTTGTTTCTTCAGAAAAATTACAAAGAAGTAACAATGCAGGAAATTGTTAAGGAAACCGGACTTTCAAAAGGAGCGTTCTATCACTATTTTACCGGCAAAGATAAAGTCTTTGAGGAAGTCGTCAGATACTTTTATGAATACTGTTTGCTTGCCGATTACCGGTTGTACCCGACTGATTCGCTGAAAGCATTTTATAACGCTTACCTTGATAAGGTTCGCCGAAACATGGCGGGACAAATTGAAAACGCACCGGAAAAAAGTCCATTCGTTATGATAATCGAAGCATTGCGCCGACTTCCGAACCTGCGTGAAATTCAGGAAAAGGAACACGCCGAAGAATTAGGATATTGGAAAATCGCAGTGAAAAACGCCAAAAAATCAAGAGAAATCACCACAGAATTATCCGACGAAACTATAGCCCGAATGTTTATCAGTCTTGCGGACGGAGTTCTGTTGCATCAGACGTTGTCTTCACAAAACTTTGAGGACACCGTCCGCGAATTGAAAAAATTGTACGGCAGTTTGTTCAGCCTGCTTGAATCGTAATCCTTCGGGAGCAGGTAAAATTTTTTAAACATTTTACAGACCGAACGGTCGGTATTACAAAACCAAAGAAAGGATAATTTGATGTCCACGACTAAAAACAAGTTGAATTTACGTGATTTTTGGGAAAAAGGTTATGAAAGCGAAATAACGCCATTTGATATTGAGGAGCCGGATTCTTGGATTGCCGAGTTGGAAAAACAAGGAAAAATCAAAGGACGAGTTCTTGATTCGGGTTGCGGACCGGGACGGACGGCTTTGTATCTTTCGTCGCTTGGATACGAAGTTGTCGGCATGGATATTTCAAACAACGCTATTGAACGCGCCAAACGGAAATCCGCTCAAAAGAATTGTTCAACTCAATTTCTGCAGGCGGATATGTGTACATTAACAGACTATGAGGAACAATTCGATACGGTTGTCGATATTGGCTGTTTACATTCTCTGTTCGAGGAACAATTGCGTCGGGCTTATGCGATAACGCTTCACCGAATTTGCCGTAAAGGAGCAACCCTTTATATTCGGGCATTCAGCAATGCCAACCCGACAGGAATTCACGATACGGGACATGCCTTACCTGCGTTGAGCGAAGAACAAATTCGCACGGCTTTTCCAATCGACCAATGGAATATCAAGGATTTGACCCATAAGAAAATTGATATGCTCGCCGATGGAAAGGAAATGTCAAAAGTTTTCTGTTGGTTCGCCGAAATCAAACGGAAGAATTGATGTTCGGAGAAAAAAAGCAACCGTTCACGAATAATCAAAGTAATGGTAAATAAATTTCTTCTTAACCACGCTAGCGGTGTCCTCATAGATAACCGGTGGTGGAGCGATACGTTAGGGTTTTATTTTGGTATTTTGCAGGTTTATTTTCTGTATTGATCCTCGAAACCGAATAGCCCGATAGGGCTTTATTTTCATAACCGCAAGACAAAGACCAAAAGTATCTACACATTTTTTACAAAGTTTTGCAAGCATTTTTTTAGTAGGGAGCGTAGTTTTGTGATCTGGTTTAGGTCGTTGCCTCCCATGGAATCCAGATAATCCAGTATCTGTAGTAACACAAATAATCCTGAAAGCAATATCCCTGCGGTTGGCGGTTTGTTGCGTTTGCGGCTTTTGCCGCTTAATTGCGTCAACACTTTTTTGAGTTCCTCCGCTTCCGGTGAAGTGTTGCGTTGTAACCGCCAAACCACCGCCGCTGCCATTGACGCAACAAGCAACCGTTTGAGAATTGCCGGAGCACTTTCTTGTTGCCAATGTTCCAACTCTTGCCCGCCCGCCTTCATCAACTTAAAATACGATTCAATATTCCAGCGATGATAATACCATAACGCCATTTGCGCCGACGAAACATCACT
>JAISBG010000505.1 GCA_031266315.1 Planctomycetaceae bacterium
TATTTCTCCTTATGAAAAAAATGAAATTATTAACAGATTACGTAACGTGTAATCTGCTTTGGTTGTAAAATGCCAAGCCGAGAAACGGCAACAGAATATCGCTCTTAGACAGGAGCGACTCGACATTAAAATAGGTTCATTCCCACCGATCAAAGTGGTGCATTACATAAAATGCAATGCAGAATTATCCCTATAGCATTACACGCGACGCTCCCTTTTCGGGAGACACGTAACATTGTAATGCTAAAGTAATTTTCTACACGGAAAATCCGTTGATCTTGTAAAAAATTACAGTTCGCCGAAGCGATTTTAATGTTTGTTGACGTACTCTTTTTTTTCTAACACCCGAATAAAAATTCAGGCGATTTATTGTTCAAAACGGAAAAATTGTCTCCAAATGTTGAAATTAATAAAGACGAAAAATTATGTTGGTTATTTTACAGAAAAACTAAAACGCGTCAATATGAATACCCTCCCCGAAGAAAGTTTTTTCTCAAAAAAATAGAAAATTTTCTGATTCTACCGTATTAAAGGTAGGCAATCACAAGGTGGGCGACCTTTTGCTAAAAGGTCGCGTCTGCGTACTCGCCGACAGTGAATCAAATTAACAATCGCAAATTGTGTTGCCGATCATTTGGGAATCTGATTGCTAGCCGGAAACAGGGTACTAGTCGGCTATCGCCGACGCGACCTTTCTGCGAAAGGTCGCCCACCTACAAAAGATCGCTCACCTACAAAAGGTTGCTCACCTTCTTGTTTCATTTTATGGTCGGCTAATTTTTTGCAACGGTTTTGTCGCGTTGCGGTAATTTTCCGGCGGCGGCTCTGGAATAGTTTGGATTTTCCGCTTGTCCCGTAATTTCATAGAGAAAACGACTTGGAATTGTTGGTCGCATTTTTCCCCATTTCATTCGTTGCAAGGCAAGCGTCAACGTTAATCGTTGTTTGGCACGGGTAAGACCGACATAGCAGAGCCGCCGTTCCTCATCAACCGCAAATACGTCGTCATCGTTCACACTTCGATGATGCGGCAAAATTCCCTCTTCCATTCCAACCATAAACACCTCTGGAAATTCAAGCCCTTTCGCCGCGTGCAACGTCATCAATACCACCGCGTTTTGATTCAATCCCTTCTTTTTTTCACTGCCGAAATCAGAACCGGCAATCGATGTGTTGTCCAGAAATTCCCGTAACTCCGGTTTTTCCGTATCGTTAATATATTCCGACGCGGCGTTGAGAACTTCACCGATAGAATCCCAACGGTCAGAACGTTCATTCGGGTCTTGATATTGACGGTTGATTTCGCGTTCGTAATCTATCACCGATAGAAAATTCTTCAAATTTTGTACAGTAAAATCACGACGGAGATTTTTTTGTTGCTCTTCGATCAACGCACGGAACGAATGAAGGGCTTCAGATGTTTTTCCTTGCAGTTCTGCCGCTGTTTCCGTTCCGGTTCCTAACAAATCCCAAAGCGGTCTTTTTTGTAATACCGCCGTCGCTGTTAATTTTTGGATTGTTGTTGTACCAATACCGCGCGGAGGCGTGTTCAAAATTCGTAACAATGAAATATCGTCTTTGGGATGATTGACCACTTTTAAGTACGATAAAATGTCCCGAACTTCCTTACGGTCAAAAAACGATTGACCGCCAATCAAAACATACGGAATTTTCGCGTTTCGGAGTTCCATTTCAAACGCACGCGGCTGCTCGTTGGTTCGAAACAAAATGGCAATATCACGCGGCTGACGTTTTGCAGTAATAAGACGTTCTTTAATTTTTGAAATAACTATTTTGGCTTCGGTTTCGCCGTCTTTACATTGAATAATGTTCGGCGGCTCACCCGAAATCGGTGAAATCAGTTTTTTACCGTGCCGGTGTTTATTGAAAACAATAAGCCGGTTTGCCCAATCAATGATTTGTTTTGTTGAACGATAATTTTCTTCAAGCCTTACAATTTTAGCGTCGGGCCAATCGCGTTGAAAACTCAGAATGTGTTTGACATCCGCGCCGCGCCAACCGTAAATCGCCTGATCGTCATCGCCCACCACACAAAGATTCCGATGCGGTAATGCCAACCCTTTGACAATCCGGTATTGACTCATATTCGTATCCTGATATTCGTCCACTAAAAGATGATCAAACCGCCCGGATTCTTCGTTGAGTGTTTCGGGAAATTGTTGAAAGAGCTTTTCCGTAACAAGAAGAATGTCGTCAAAATCAACCGCTCCGACAGTCCGCAACGCATTTTGGTAACGTTCATAAGCCAGCAAGGTCAAATGGTCTTTGGCACTCCAAATAATTCCGGCGGCTTGTTGTGGGTCAATCCCCGAACTTTTCCACGCGCTAATTCTCGCAAGCATTTCACCGGGGCGCAATGCGGCATCGGACACTCTAATTTCCTTGAGAACCTGACGGGCAACTGATTCCTGATCGCCCCGATCATAAATTGCAAACTGTTGCGGATAACCAAGTCGGATGATATGCCGCCGTAAAATTCGTACACAAAGCGAATGAAATGTTGACGTTTCCGGTTTGGCGTCTTTCCGGCTGCGATTCGGAAGAAGTTCGGCAATACGGTTCTGCATTTCCTTTGCCGCTTTGTTAGTAAATGTTACGGCAAGAATCCGGTTGGGACGAATCCCGTTTCGAATAAGACGCGCAATCCGGTACGTAACAACTCGCGTTTTCCCTGTTCCCGCTCCGGCAAGAACAAGCAAAGGTCCATTCAGTGTTTCTACAGCGTTGTGTTGAGCGGCGTTCAGCGTCATGCCTTGATATAATTGTAACGGTCTGATTTATGGGTCAATAGACTGTGTTAGGTTTGTATTTAGTATTTTTCAATTAACTATTTTCCGGGTTGATCCGAAACACCGAATAGCCCGATAGGGCTTTATTTTCGTAACCGCAGGTCTTTGACCTGCGGTTACAAACCAATAAAACCACTGCCTGAAAGGCAGAATTTTAGTGGAGAGTGGATAGTTCGCAAGCGGATTTGTGTGTTGGTAAATGTAGATTATCTGCTTGCATCCCCAACTCTCCACTATCAACTAAAATTCTGCCTTTCAGGCAGTAGGTTGTTTGTCGTTACACCGCAGGTCAAAGACCTGCGGTTATGAAAATGAAGCCCTATCGGGCTACTCCGCTTTTTGTACCTATTAAGTAAAAGTAAATAGT
>JAISBG010000575.1 GCA_031266315.1 Planctomycetaceae bacterium
TCGCGCCGGTTGGTTTATCATTGATTCCAATCGGATTGCCTTCCTATCATATTTTCTATCGAAACAACACGCAAAGAAGAGGCATTGTCTGTTGGAATCAATGAAGACTCAACCGGCGCGACCGCCCAGCGGGCGGATCGCCCACCTCCCTATTGATTTTGCGCAAATAAAAGGGTAGTTTTTAACCGTGAAAAGTATATCAACTCTCCACTATCAATTATTAACTATTAACTATTAACTATAAAGATGCAACCGGAACAATTAGGACCTTTCCGAATTGGTCGCGTTTTAGGGCGCGGCGGTATGGGGGCTGTTTATGAGGGAGTTCATGAGCAAACCGGTGAAACGGCTGCGGTTAAAGTGTTGCTGAGTACGTTGCAGGACGATGACGAATTGCGTTTGCGTTTCGAGGCGGAAATCGACACGCTCAAACGGCTCCGACATCCCAATATTGTTCGTCTTTTCGGTTTCGGAGAAGAACAGGGAATGTTGTATTATGTCATGGAATTGATTGACGGACCGAGTTTGCATCAGGAAATGAAACGGCAACGACTGTTTCAATGGCATGAAGTTGCCAAAATCGGTCTTGAAATGTGTTTTGCGTTTAAACATGCCCATGACCGCGGAATTACTCATCGTGATATTAAACCGGCGAACATTCTTTTGGAACGTCAAGGTTCCATTAAACTTTCCGACTTTGGGATTGCTCATTTTTTCGGCGGTCAACGTCTTACGGAAATTCACGCGGTGGTCGGAACATTGGAATATATGTCGCCGGAACAAGCGTTGGCAAGTCCGGTCAATGCCCGTTCTGATTTGTATTCGTTGGGAGCGGTTCTTTACGCCCTTTTGGTGGGACGACCGCCGTTCATCGCTAAAAACCTGCCCGAAATATTACGCAAACACCAGAAGAGTGTTATCGAATCAATTCGGTCAACACGGTTGGACGTGCCGGACGAATTGGAAATAATAATCCTTGACCTCCTGAAAATCAAACCGGAAGATCGCCCGCAACATGCGTATCTTGTTGCCAAACGGTTTCAATCATTGCTCCAAGCCTTAGTCGGTCCGCCGGAACGGATTCTTGTGAAACCAATGGAATTGGATTCGCCTTTGGCGTTTCCGATGGCACCGGTTCGCGTTCCTTACAAGGGAGATCAGGAACATGACAAAAAAATCGGACAAGCACGCGGTGTTGTCGTTGAGAATGGCGTGATTGATCTTGGCGGTTTTGTCGATTCCGAACAAACAAACATTGTTGATTCGTCCGGCTCATCACGAAAACCGTTGGCGGAAAGCGTTCCGGCGGAAGCGGTTTCTCCGACGATTTCATTTTCCCCAACATCTTCATTGGAACATAGCGGACAACGGGAAAGCGAGACATTGCCGTTGGAACCGTTGCCGCCGGTTTCCAACGCAACATCGCTTGCGGATTCTTTCGGGCAACCGGGGAATATTGCCCAAGAACGCAAAACGCGGACATTGGAATTGTCAACGCCGTTTTCCGCCATGCCGGAGCAATCGGTAACTCAATCGTTTGCGTTGTCGGATATTTTAAACCATTCTTCCGACCATTCCGACCAAATCGCTCCGACCGACCGCTCCGATTTGCCGACCCAACCTTCAACTCCGGCGGAAAAGAACAATGTTGTTGGAACGGCTTTTCCTGAGCATTTTCCGTTCCAATCTCCGATACAACACGGTGAAGTGATTCTTGAAGATGTTTACGAGATACGGCGTACCAAAGACGAACCGCTTCCAGATGTCAACATTTTTGACGCTTTTCAATCGCAAAACCGTCCCATTGATACGGAGGCGGAACCGGAGCCGACCGTTGAAACGGACTTGTCTGAGTTTGAACATTCCAAAGAAGCCAATCATTTAACGCATGACAAACCAACGGTTGAAGGATTAACGGCGGGACATTCTCCCGGGTTTTACGCTTCTTCTGACCGCGCCCCGTCCAATCATATTCCTTCCAACCGTTTGGAAGTTCCGAAAAGCAGAACGGCGAAACCGTCTGAGCAGAAAAAACCTGTTGAACCTTACGAATTGCGGAACCAAGAGATGACGATTGCCGGTTCAAAAGACCGGAGTTCGGTAACTACGGAACATTCGCCTTCGTCCCATTTTACGGCGGTGAAGGACGAAGAGTTTGACACGTTTGGCAATTCGGAAGCGGAACATCGTCCGGTTATTTCGTTGCAAACTGTTTTTGCCTCATGCTGTTTGGTTCTTATCGGCATTACCGTTTATTATCTGCTGCAACCGGTTTCGGCAGATACGTTGTTTGAACGAATTAAGCGGACAATCAATGAAAACAGTGATGGCGAAGGAATTTCGCCGTCGGCTCTCCGCAGTGCGGAGGGGGACATCAATCATTTTTTGCTGGAATATTCTCAACATCCAATGGCGGATCAGGTTCGGTTTTACCAGACGGAGTTAGACCTTGCGAGGCAGGAACAAATCCTGAAACGGCGTCAACGGATTGCCAATTCCGAAATGCCAAGTCCGGTGGAACAAGTTTATATGGAAGCAACCGCTTTAATTAAAACCGATCCGGAAAGTGCGATTGCCAAGTTGAAGGCGATAGTGGACGTGTTCCAGCCGGACAGTTCGGAGAAAAGTTCCGTGAAAGATTCCGAAGAATCCGAAGAACAGGAAACACCGCCTGCAAAAGACGGCAATTCGGACACGCCCAAAATTGCCCGACGCCAACGCCCAAACCCAACCGAACTCTGTGTTGCCTTGGCAACACGTCGGCTGGAAAAGTTGGAGAAAGAGATTGAAACAATCAACGCCGATCAATTCAAAGTCATACGAAAACGCTTGGACGACGCCAAAGAACAAGAACCAAAATTCCCTGAACGGGCAAAAGCGATTCGTTTAGGAATTGTCGAACTCTACCAACACCACCGCTGGGCAACCCCTCTTGTCGAAGAAGCACAACAAGAATTGAAAAAATAACAGCCAAGTGTTCACGAATTGGTGTGAAGTTCTGTTTAATTTAGGAAAGACGGGCGTAAGGTAGGCAACCGTTCGCTGAACGGTTGCGTCGGCGTTAGCCGACAGAGAATCAGATTAACGGCGGCAAGTTGTGTTGCCTTCCGTTTTGGAGTCGATTACAACTCAACCGGCGCGTGTGATAAACAATCCCCTGACTAATTTATGGATTGATCCCTAATTCTGAGTAGCCCGATAGGGCTTCATTTTCATAACCGTAGGTCTCTGACCAAAAGTATCTACACATCTTTTATGAGTATTTCGATAAAATGCTAAGTTTAGTAAAGGTTATTTTTACGAATTTATCAACTATTTTTCCAAAAACATTGAAAAAAGGTCAAACT
>JAISBG010000586.1 GCA_031266315.1 Planctomycetaceae bacterium
AAACCTTATTTTTCGTCTTTGGTGAAATTGATGTCGTCGTAAAAATTTTTCGTATCTAAATCATCAAGAATGATAACGCCGTGAATGGAACCGGCTAATTGGGAATCATGCCAAGTCCAAACAACATGACCGGTTGGATCAAATTCGACAACCTGTTGTCCTTTTTCACTGTCGTTGACTTCGTGACCAGTCCATGTGGCAACAACAATGTTACCGTTTTTGAGAGTTTGAAACTGGCTCATAAAAATGTAATGCAAACCGGTTGGTGCGGGTTGACCGCCCCAATGTCGGATAACCTGATTTTCACGGTCAACTTCGGCAAGAAAACAACCGTATCCGGCGGCAATCAACCAGTTTCCGTTGGGAAGTTCGGTAATCTGATAATTATGTTTCGCACCGGGCAATTGTAATTCACGAACAATTTTACCTTCAAGCGTTATTTCGCAACATTTTGAATCAGAACCGAACAACAAGGTATTACGGGAAGTTCGCCGGATTAGCCGGATTGCTTTCAAGTCGGGAAATTCCCATGCGGTATTTTCGTGACCATCGGCGTCAAGCAGAAAAATTCGGACAAATCCGCGCTCACAACCAAGAATTGTTCGTCCATCGGGAAAACGAACAGCGGACATTGTTCCGGCATACCGCACCGAATTAAAACATTCCCGAACAATTTTTCGAGACGTTAAATCGTATTCCCGAAAACCGCCTTTTTTCTGCATAGAAACAAGAATCCGGTTATTGCCGATTAATTGAATATCCCGCGACGGACCGCCTTCAATATCCAGTTTCCAACTTTGATTCGAATCATTCTGATCGACGTACAATAATTGTGATCTTGATTCGTCCACCAAAAGCATTTTGTGCCGAATCGGTTTCGCCGCAACAAGATTCGGCGTAACAAAATTTTCCGGGACAAAAATGATGCCGCCGGAAAACCAACAAATCAAGATAATTATTGAACCCAAACACATTAGCATTGGTGATTTTTTAGATTTCAACATTTTTTGTTCCTTAAGGTAATGAGGTTTGTGAAAAAACGATTGGAAAAACAGAAGGCTCTATTTTATTTTTAATCGTGTTTCGATAATTAGGATTGTGAACGCGTTATTTTGTTTTTTGTAATTATTCAGTGTCATTGACAATAAATGTTTCAACCAACTTTTTTAGTGAATAGTTGAGAGTGAATAGTTCATAGTTGCACAAGCGGATTAAAACATTACAATAAATAATACGCTTGCGAACTATTCACTTATAACTATTAACTTTATTTACAGTTTCTTATTCCCATTGCAAAACGGCGTCAACCGGAAGATGATCGCTTGGATATAAACCGTTTTTTTGTGTCAAAATTATTTTTGCAGCGATTGGTTTTAACGGAGGACTTGCAAAAATAAAGTCAATCTTTTTATCCCAATCAATTTTGCCGCTATAACCGTGAGTTGTACCAAATTCTTTGGAATCGGGATGAACCGCTTTGAATGTTTCAATAAGCGGCAAGGACGGCATGAATGTTTTACTGTCAAATTTAAGCGGTTTTCCTTGCATAAAATTGATGATCGGCGAATTTTGTATCACATTGAAATCACCAGTTACGATAACAGGAGCCTCTTTTGTTTTTCGGTTTTTAATTTTGTCCATGATTAAAACCGCAGAGCGTAATCGGGCTGTTTCGACAGAAACGTTAAGATGCGTATTGAAGAAATAAACTTTTTTACCTGTTCGTCCGTTTGCATCAAGTTCATGAAAAAGACCATAGGTAACATTTCGTTCACCGCCGCGATTTTTTTCCGCCCAATCATTGGACGCAACCTCCGGCGTACTGGAAAGCCAAAAAGTTCCTGAATCATTCGGATCAATTTCCCAACGATCTTTCCGATAAAAGACCATATTACTGAGCGAAAATCTTTCCAAACTCCCTTGACAAGGAGCAAACAAAGAACCATAACCTGTCATGGCGTTGGCAAGTTGTTTTACCTGATGATATTCCGGTTTTTCCGGATTGATTGATGTTTCTTGCGTTCCGATAAAGTCGTAAGGACCATTTCCGTCCGGAAAATTTTTCATAACCTCGACAACAATCGGTAACCGTTTTTTCCAATCACGATCTTTCTTTGGCTCCTGTTCCCAACCGGCACAAAGAATATTGAACGTTAACACTCGAATCGGTTCCTCCGCAAAAATTAACGGATTAAAAACGAACAGAAACAGGATAGACAGAAATAAATTAAATGTTTTCACGGGATTTTCTCCTTTTTGAAGTTGAAAGTGTTCGTCGCTAATTTGAACACTCTGAAAGTAGGAAACGTTAGTAATTTGTGAGTTACAATAAATTATGTAATACACAAAGAGTAAAAAAGTATTATAGACTCGTGTTACTTTAAAATTCTGTTTTCGTTTCAAATTCCGTATGCTTCAGCCTACGGAAAGAAAATAAAAATCGATTTTTATACCGTAGCCGGTAAGGCGATAGGCTTCGCCCTTGAACAACCGCTTCACGTTGTTGCGCTTGCGTGTTCTGCTTCTTGAATTTTAAAACGGCTTCAGCATAAAGTGTAAAGAGTATAATTACCTGAATAATTATCTATTTTTTAATCGGTAATATTTTTTGAAACGTCAATGTCAAGGGTATTGGTTTCTCCGCTTTTTACCGTGACACGAAACGGCGATGTTCCAAAATCACCGAATTTTTCCGGTACTTCAAGCGGTAATGCCTTGTATTTCGCTTCGAATTCTTTTTTATAATGGTCGAGTTCTTCTTGTGATTCTGTTTTGGGACGTTTCGGTAACGATGAAACATCCGGCAACTTAAAAATAGTAACAATATATTTTCCAGTGGGAACTCCCTGTCCTTGCCAGTCAAGCCGCATTGTTTTGATCACGGCAAGACCGGACGAATCTGTTACACCGCCGGAGGACCACATACTGCTTCCTTCTTCAAGTCCCAATGTTACCGTCGCTCCCTGAATCGGAACTGAACCGTTTTTAACAGTAACACGACAGTCAAAAAGTTCCGGAACATCAGCAGGGTGCCGGTTACAACTCCAACTGAAAATAACGAACAACAATAACAAAAATAAACGAAAAATTTTTTGTTTCATCTGATTAAATATTGTATTGAATTTAGTTTTAACAGACGAGTTTACCCCGTGTTAATAGATAACGCGGAGTAAACTCATACTGTTAATGTGTTAATGAACAATTGAAAAAAACATTACAACAATAACTGTAAAAATATATCTCAAAACGTTTTGGATTCGCCGCCGTCGCGGGTTCCTAACGCACCCCAAATTCCGTAAGGTGATTCTCCCATAAAATTCTTTCCGAGTAACGAAGTGAGTACAACTCCGGCAGAAACGGCGTTGATCGTTTCTGAAACGAACCGTACTGTACCATCAGCGAAAACGACATTAACTCCGCCGGTATGATAACTGTTAGCGGTTATAATCCCATTTTCTCCGTCCGAAGTCGTTGCTTCATTACTGCAAGAGGGTGAATTGGGCGGAAGAATGGAATGGTAAGCGGTGTAGGCAGAATAAGCATCGCAAATACGTGTTCCGACAGAACTTGTTCCGTAATCCTTGATTCCTGTTCCCTGATCACGTTTCGCGGCGCAACTAGCAGCATAACCGGTCGCACTCCAACTACTACTGCCATAACCAGCCCTTGCAATTCCGCCACGAATGTAACTAACCGAGATATTAGGATAACTTTCAGAAGAAATTCCGGCTTCAGAAACCATCATTGTATTACTTGTTCCATCCGGTATTGACGCAAATGATACTTCCACCACCAAACCGTTCGTAAAAGCACCGCGATTATGGCATTCTTTACCCAAATAATCCGGATTCATTTCTTCCAGAACAATGGCTTGCTCATCGCCAACGCAACAATGATAACTGCTCGGTGATTGTCCTTGAACGGGTTTTTGAACAGGATCGGAAGGACACAAAAAAGAAGCAAATGGTTCTGCAAGTGGATTGGGTATTGCCGAACCGCCGTAAGGAGTAATAGTTGGAGTTCCGGTATTGACAGCGAAACCATATTGAGCACCGTCTGTACCACAATTCCGGGCTTCATTGGCAAACGGCTCATAAGCGGCATTCAATTCCATAAATGGAAAAATCGCTAATGTCCAGCCAATCCTGCCGCGACCATGCCAACGATCACGATTTCCGGTAGAAGTTTGCATTGCCTTATAAGTGGCAAAGCCAAGCGGTTTCAACACATCAACACACAACTCTTTTTGACAACAAGCGGAAGGTAAATGCCCCAAAGTGTCATGCATGTTGTGACAGGCGATACCAATTTGTTTCAATTTATTGGTACATTGCATCCGCCTTGCGGCTTCCCTTGCTGCCTGTACTGCCGGTAACAGAAGCGCGATTAACACGCCGATAATCGCAATCACCACAAGAAGTTCGACCAATGTAAAGCCGAACCGTGAAAAGCGAATTAAAGAAAAAATATTTGAAGAGTTGTGTTTATCAAGAGAGAACTCTTCGTTTAATTTTCCCTTTTCATCATAGACTGCCCCCCCCCCCTGACTTGCCCATTTTAACATTTGACTTTTCGCCAAAAACATGGCAAAAAATCCGACCAAACATGTA
>JAISBG010000723.1 GCA_031266315.1 Planctomycetaceae bacterium
GAAAATTCCACTGAAATATTACAAAAATTATTTTTAGAATGGTTCTATTATTGTTTTGATTTTTGGTGTAAAACTTCGTTGGCATGTCGGGAGAAAACGCCGCGAATATCATTGGCGTAGGCTTCCAGAATTTTTCGGGCTTTACCGTCCGGTGTGTCGCCGCAACGGTAAAGTGTTCGGGCTGCGGAAATTTCGATGATGGATTTGTATCGAATAGATTCCGTTGATTCCGTTCCGTTATTCCGCGCAAAACCTGTAGTTTTCGGTTGTTCCAGCATATCAGCAACAACCATTGCGGCTTCGTTTCCGCCGATGGATTCCAACGCCAGCAGGCAAGTTCGTGCGTGAATCCAACGGTAAGCCGGTTGTAACAGTTTCAATTTTTCACCGATTACCGCAACACCGCGCGGGTCTTTGGTTCGTCCTAAAGCAAGAATAAGCCGTCCCAATTCACTGACGGAAAAACCGTGAATTTCGGAACGTACAGACCATTTGGGACCATCGTCCCACCCGTCAAACGATTTGACCGCTTCAAGCAGTACATCAGCACCGGTCGGATCATCCAGTGCAGCAAGAACAGTTGCATAAACAATCTTGTCTTCTTTTTGTGTTGCATTATCAAACGCTTTTTGGAGTAACGGTAATGATTCCGACGGATGCCAAAGAACGCGGCAGACGTTTTCGTAACCATTCGGAAGATTTTTAATTATTTCCGGCAATTCCGATTTTGTTGTTTCGAAATTATCGGTGTGATTGAGAACATCCGGCTGTAAACTGCCAATATCCGTTAAATGCCGTTGTACTTTTTTCACATCGACTTTTCGTAATGAAACACCGTCTTTCAGTGCGGTTGCGGCAATGTAACCGAGAGCATAGCCTTGATTTTGAACATCCGGCTGCATACGGAACACTGCCAACGCATCACGGTCGCCGCCGGACGCCAATCCCGAAACAAGTATTCCGTCAATTCCCTTCGGCAACGAAGAACGATAAGGAACAAACGACGGATGAGCATTATAATAATCGTAAGGAAATTCCAAAACACGGTGACTCATAATGCCGTGCGAATCGTAATTGGTATAAACATGAGCAATAGAATCCGAATAAGTCCGGCAATTCATTTGATCAAGAACCGTAAATTCCGTTTCACCAACAATACGGCGGCGTTCACGTGTGTCCAGCATTTTCGACAAATCGAAAGCGCGGGAAAATTTTTGTTTCGCATAAACGAAAACATGAGTTGCGTCTTTTATATCTGTTTCATCAACGTACATATAATCGGTGTTGGTGTAAGATGTTCCGAGATTGCGCGGCGGCAAGCCGGCTCCTTGAATCGCAAGTTCCCGATCATTGGCGGCGAATCGTGTTTCGGCTCCGGCTGCAGCGGCAAGATCGGCATTGCCGGTGGAATCAATCAGAATTTTTGTCACCACAAATCGTTATCCCAACGGTGTTGCAAGAAGAACGCCCTTAACCCGAACAGACGGTTCGTCCTTTGTTTGATTCACTTCCGTAAGAACACCGCAACCGAGAACACCGTACCAAACATCTGCATTTTGTTCCGCCATTGCGTTTCGCCACCAAAACATTCGCTGTTCGATATTCCACGAAGTTTTGCCGTTTTCAATTTCCTTACTAAAACCGTTGCGAAAACCCCAGCAATAAATTGAAATTGCTCCGGCGGTTCCGACTCCGCCAAGATCGTGAAGATATTCAACGAGCAATGTTTTTGCTCCTTGTCTTGCCGCCCCGATTGCCGCCGGAACACCGGAAGTTCCGCCGCCGACAACGACAACATCATATTCTCCGGCAACCGGAATCGTTTCGCCGTGAATTGTTACAGAAGTAATCGGCTGATCGAATTTCTTTAAGCCGGTCAAAATTTCCCTGACTTCACCCGCAACCGTTTGCTTTGTTTCTTCCGGTTGTAAAGAACGGACGGAGAATTTCGTTGAATCGTTGACAACAGTTTTTGTAATTTTTTGTATTTCTTCGGAATATCGGACACCGAGTTTCCGTGCTTGTGTTACGATTTCCGATAACGGTTTGGATTCATTGGAAAAACCAAACGAAATGCTATCGGCTGTTGCCTGCTGATCGGGGTGGAATGTTGCCAGACGGATTTGTTTTTCCAATTCGGCAAGCGATTTTATATTACCGGTGAGTGCTTGAAACACAATATCGCCGGAAATTTCAAATTGGTACGAAATTAACCGAAATTCGCCGGTTGATGTTTTAGCGTCGTTGGGATAAGGTCCGTAAAACGGACGACCAATATATTTTGCCGTTGTCTTTTTTAATAACGGAAATTTTTGCGGATCAACTTCACGCGGTTCTCCGCCAATAACATTAAATTCTGCAACACCAGTACCATCGCGTACAGAAATTTTCCCTACAACTTTCGACGGTCGAAGCGGATCGTTAAACGGATTGCTAAAACGATCGTCAAGACAAATTCGCTTGGCAATGACCGCTTGCTGACCGGCACGGTTGGAAATAAATGCGCCGCAAATTTTTTCCTTATCGTCCGTCAGATAACCGTTGAAGTAAGTTCCGTAATAAAATTTGACTCCGGCATCGAGTAACGCTTTATCGAGAACTTGTTTAACGTGCATCGGTCGGAGCAACACCGGTTCGTTTTCGTAACTTATAACTGATTCCGCTTTGGTTTCAAGGTCTTCTTTTGCCGGAAAAATAAGCAATTCCGAGATCAAAATTCGTAACGCTTGCGGTGCTTTAACGGCTTCGATTTTGAGATACCGTGTTTTGACGGGTTTATCCAATTTGAGAGTCAGAGACGGTCCGGCGGTAGAACCGGCAACTTCT
>JAISBG010000760.1 GCA_031266315.1 Planctomycetaceae bacterium
AATTTCTATAAAAATTGCTCGTAACATAGTTTATGTTTGCCGGTCTGTCATCGCACTTTGTAAAAGCAATGTACGTACTTTGCACAAAACAAACAGGTAGGTAATTCGCTAAAATCGACAAGAAATTTTCAGAATTGTCTATAATTACTGTTAGAAACCGAATATCCGTTAGGTCAGTAAGACGGAATTTTGTTAAAATTAGTATTTGTGATTGAATTTTCAATTGATTTTTTCTATATTATCACTATTAACTATTAACTATTAACTTCGCCGAGGGGGCGAAAAGAAGACGAGAGGTAAGCGTATGAAAAACGTGTTTGATACGATATTGGAAACAGGACATGATGAAGAATTTATTCCTGTCGTAACGGAAGATTTCCGACCAACCGATGCACCGGCAGGTTCTCCGGCAAAGTTGGAAGTTTTAGCAGAACGGGTTCGTAAAGGCTTACCACTCTGGCACCCCGAAGATCGGGTCGATTATGCCGGTTTAACCGGAGCCGTCCGACCACGAGACTAATTGGAATCGTTTTTTTCTGTTTGTTTTTGTTATCGCCATCAACGGATTATTTCGTTTTTGGCGATTATTTTATTGTTATCGTTCATTGGTCATAGAAACAGCAACCATCAGGTTTACTCAATGAATATTCTTGCTCTGGACATTGGCGGTTCCAAATTGATTGCCGCCTTGTTATTTGTCGATGATTCCCGATTTGAAATATATTCGGAGGCACATCGTGCTTTGGTTGCCGATTGTCGTCAGGAGCAACTTCTCACACTGATTGATGATGCCGTTTCTGAATTGGGAAACATAACTTTTGAACGGGTTGGAGTTACAATTCCCGGTTTGGCGGATCCTCGTCATGGAATTTGGATTTATGCTTGTTTTTCAGGGATTCGTGATTTTCCGATAGCCCAAATTCTTTCTGATAAATACGGCAGTAAACCAATTGCCATCGAAAATGATGTCAACGCTTGTGCTTTGGCGGAAAAAAAATTCGGAAAATGTCGGGAATTGAACGATTTTCTTTGGATAACAGTCAGCAACGGTATTGGCGGCGGACTTATTCTGAATGGTGAAGTTTATTCGGGACATTTTGGTGCGGCGGCGGAAATTGGTCATTTTGGTGTTGTGGATTTTATGGACGGTTGCCAACCGCCGATTCAATGTGGATGTGGTCATTTTGGCTGTCTTGAAGCCGAAGCCGCCGGACCGGGAATTGCTAAACGGTATGCCCGGAGACTTCAGGAGCAACAGAAGTTGAATCCGTCAATACCGGTTCCTATTTTACCGCCTTACACCGCACAAAAAGTTGCGGAATTGGCACGGAGCGGCGACACAATTGCCTTGTCCGTTATGGAAACAACCGGTACACTTCTTGGGAAAGCGGCAAGTTATGCTGTTAATCTTTTGAATTTGGAAGCGGTCATATTGGGCGGAGGTGTCGCGCAATCATTTGATCTTCTTTTACCTTCTCTGGAAAAATCATTCCGGTCACGACTTTTCCAAAATGCCAATCCCTCCGTAAAACTTGAGCAAACCGGACTTGGTTATCGTGCCGGACTTGCCGGAGCAGCAGCATTAACACTGTTCCAGTAAAAGGTTCCGTTAAACAAGTTCGATAATTTTGTCAGAAAAATGAACAGGACACCTCTAATCATTGAGATTCTATCGTTTTATTTTTTTGTATGGATTTTTTTCTGTGAATTTTTGTTTTTCTATACTGACGCAACCTTTCAGCGAATGGTTGCCTACTTCTTGAATTTTATACATAAAGTCGGTTAACGAGAATGGAAAGTTTGAAATGGAATTTTCGCTTACTCGTAAAGGAGTAGAAGCGGGACCTAATAAAGTGGTCATCGAAAATCCCGATGGCGGTTCTTGTAATGATGAGTTTGATTCTCAATGTTGCAGGATTACCGTTGGAAGGAATCGGGTTGGTAATCGGTGTGGATAGGATTCTCGATATGATGCGGTCAGCAGTCAATGTTTACGGCGATACCTGTGTTGCCGTAATGATCGCAAAAACCGAAAACGAAATCCAGCCAATTGACCTCCCAAAAAATTAAAAATCAACGTAACGGTCTATTTAGTTTAGGGGTCAATAGACAGTTACTTAAAATACTTTAAAGAGTATTTCGTCCTGAAAGGACAGTAAATTAAAATTGCTTCTCCGTTTTGCATTGCCCTTGAAGGGCGGAGGAAAACTTGTAATCCTACTGGGTTGATGTATGTTTGACCGACTTTTTTACCTACGGTGCGTAACAAAAAGTATCTACACATTGTTTGGCAAGCATTTTTTTAGTAGGGAACGTAGTTTTGTGATCTGGTTTAGGTCGTCGCCTCCTATGGAATCCAGATAATCAAGTATCTGTAATAACACAAACAATCCCGAAAGCAATATACTTGCAGTTGGCGGTTTTCGGCTTTTGCCGCTTAATTGTGTCAATACCTTTTTGAGTTCCTCCGCTTCCGGCGAGGTGTTGCGTTGTAAACGCCAAACCACCGCTGCTGCCATCGACGCAACAAGCAAACGTTTGAGAATCACCGGAGCACTTTCTTGTTGCCAATGTTCCAACTCTTGCCCGCCCGCCTT
>JAISBG010000766.1 GCA_031266315.1 Planctomycetaceae bacterium
GGGCGGAGCCTCGCATTGGTTTATGTCAAAACGCAAAACGGAGAAAAAATGTTAAATGAGATGTTGATTCGTGAAGGATTAGCAAAATTCATGCCGAATTATCGTTATTCAAAAGAAGTAAAAAATATCCTTCTCAATGCGGAATCCGAAGCAAAGCAACAAAAAAAGGGGATTCATAGCATACCGTAACAAACTAAAAAGCAGGAAGTTTTCCAATCGCTTGACACATATCAATTGGTTCTACATCAATGTATAACTTCGCTGTTAATTCCGGTGTAGAGTGCCTCATCAATCGTTGCGTGGTAGTAAGCGGTACTCCTGCCCGTGCAAGCATTGTTCCGAAAGTTCGCCGGAGAGAGTGAACATCAATCGAACGTCCGTCTTGAGTTTTCCGTTCGATTCCAGCCGCTTTGAGATCAGCCAAAAAGGAATATCGGATCGAACTTTTATTGTAATTAAAAATTCGTTGTCCCGGCTCAATTTTGAACCGCTCTATCCATGCTTTGAGGTCTGCGGCAAGGTCGGGACGAATCGGCAAAACGTCAGGTTTTTTGTTTTTGGTGTTTTCCGGTATGACAGTAAATAAATTTTGTTCAAAATTTATTTGAAATGGTTTTATAAGACTTAATTCACCTGACCGAAGACCGGTGCCAACAAGTAATCGATAAATTAAGATATGTTCTTCTGCTTTATTCTTTTTACAACATTTCCTTATTTTGGCGGCTTCAAACAATCGGTTCAATTCATCAACCGTTAATGACCGGCGTTTTTTTCTCCTGCCAATATTTTCATTAAGTTTCTTCATTTTCTGTAATGGATTTTGTTGTAAAACTTTAATATCAACAAGCCATTCTAAGAACGTTTTTAGAACAATAACATATAAATTGATTGTTCTTGGCGAACGAATACCACTTTGAATTTCGTTGGCAATCCAACTTTGAATAAGTTGTTTATCAATTTGTGCCAATGTTTGAATTTTTTTAACACTAATAATTTCATTAATTTTTTGAAATGTCGATTTTATCCAATCTTGACTGATACCTTCAGCAATCATTTTGATACGGTATTTTTCAAAAAATTCTGTAATTGGGATTGTTGATGCTTGAGATTGATTTATTTCGTTACGGGTTATAATACCGGCACGGATTTTTGAAACTTCATTTTCCAGTTTTGTCAAAAAACGTTCTGCGGTATTTCGGTCTCGTGTTTTCGTAGAAACATATTTTACTTTTCCATTTTCATCAATGAATTTGGCAATCCAATGATCTGTTTCGATTAATACGCAAGGATTTCCGTTGTGTCCGGTGGAAAGTTTTCCAATTTTATTTTTCCCATTTTTCAATTTCCAAATTACTTTTTTGGTTTCTTGGTCAATTTTGGCATTTTCCGGCATTGGAATTGAATACGACGATTTGTAAAGACTACCCATATTTTTTGTACCTTTCAAAAAATCTTGAACAAAACTTTAACTTTTACCATGTTAATTATGGCAATTATGCCATAATTTATAGCAAAATACGCAAATTAGACAAGTAAGGGGATAAAAAAATAAAAGAGACCGAAAATAAAAAATCCTTGTAAACTCTTTATTTACAAGGATTTAAGTTAATTCATAACTACAGAATTTTAATTTACGACGCCCGGACACCTAATCCGGTAGAATCAGAAAATTTCTTTTCTCTGTGATCTCTGTGTCCTTTGTGGTAAAAAATAAATTATGAGAGGTTGCCAATCAATAAATTTTCGACAAACTGGAAATTTCGTTAAATTTTACCTAATCCATGCAACCGCAATTTGTCGATACGTCCAATTGACGGAAAACGATATTCCGTTCAGGAGTGAATTGACAAATTAAAATACTGCAACCCGTTTGTTAAAATGAGGTTGCGCGAAACGCAAAGTGTTATATTTTATCGGCGATACAGTAGAAAACAGTCTGTTTGATCGTGGAGAATAAGATGAAAATAATGTCATTGGGCAGTTTTTTTAATAAATTTTTCAATAAATTGTTTTATAAAAGTGGAATTTTGCTGACCGTGTTGTTTCTCTGTTTCACGATGGACACGAGAGCCAATGCCCAGCAAGAAATCATTTGGGAAACCAATTTTGAACGGGCAATTACTCAGGCTAAAACGTTAAATCGTCCGTTATTTCTTCATTTTTACGGTGATAATTGTCCACCGTGTAAATTGATGGAAACGAATGTGTTTAGAGATGGGCAGGTAATCAGCCAAATGAACCAGTCTTTTGTGTCGCTAAAAATTAAAGTTTCGGAACAAACACAGTTGGCAAAAAAGTATTCTATTCAGGTTATTCCGACAGATATTGTGTTGACGCAGGACGGACGCCTTATTCATCGGCGGCAAGGCGGAATTGCTACGGAACGTTTTTTGGAATATCTCCGTTTTCTTTTGAGTAATGTAAATCAAAATGTGAACCAAGAGGTGGCGCAACAGGCTTCAACACCAATCCAGCCAGTGCCGGAACCGACCAATTCCTCGCCTATTTCGCCTTTGCAATTCCAGACATCGCTTTCGCAAACGGTGCCTCCGCGTCAGCCAGCCGGAACACCGACCAATATTGTTTCGATTCAAAAAGTCGAACAACCCAAAATCGAAGCAGCCCAAGCAGAACAACTATCTAAAATGGAACAGCCGTTGCGTGACCCATTTACCAGACAACCGGTTATTCCTTCAGTTCCTTCCGTGTCTCCTGCTCTTCCTGTTCCTTCACCACAACCACAGGTTGCGGTCAATCAGACATCACCGGAGTCGGTCAATCCGGTTCGTGTTACGGAAAAAAGAATGCCGCAGGAAGAAAAAGCAGTATCTCAAGAAACCGTGTTCCAAGACAAAACAGTTCTTCCCAAAACGGTTGATACGGTTTCTGTTTCTCAAATACACAAAGAGCCAATAACAGTTCCTGCAATTTCCCCAATGGGGCTTCAAAGTAATTTTGACGAAACGACAACAACCATGGTGGAAGTTCCGCTTGGATTGGAGGGATATTGTCCGGTACTTCTTAGTACAGAAGAACGCTGGATACCGGGAAATCCTGCTTATTACACGATGTATCGCGGACATGTATTTCGTTTTTCCAGTGAAGAAGCGATGACTGAATTTATGAAAACGCCGGCTCTTTACGCTCCGGTTGCGATGGGTGAGGATATTGTTCTGATGGTTGACCGAAACAAAAAAATTTATGGTAACCGCAAATTTGGGGCTTGGTTTCAGGGGCGAGTTTTCTTATTCTGTAGTCAAGATTCGTTGGATTCCTTCGCTGCCAGACCGGAATATTACGCAGAAATCGCACTAAAATACGAAACCGCTCTCAAAGGAAATTCCGGAAGATTTTTTTAAGAAACACATTTGCTGTCGTTCATCTGATTCGCAGTCGGCGAGTACGCCGATGCAACCTTTCAGCGAAAGGTTG
>JAISBG010000796.1 GCA_031266315.1 Planctomycetaceae bacterium
CGGATAATTCAACATTTTTCGTACATGAAAATGTGTGGTCATCTGACCGGTTAGCAAAACCAAACCTGCCAATTGAGACGGTGCAATATTGTACGGTTTAAGCCAACGAGAATCAAGACCAATCATTGCGGAAAGATACGCCCCAGCGCTACAACCTCCAACATAAATTCGTTTCGTATTTCCGCCGTATTGTTCGATGTTGGCAAACGTCCAAGCAAGAGCAGTAGCGGCGTCTTCGAGAAATTCAGGAAACTTCGCCTTCGGAGCAAGACGATAACCCACGCCAACCAAAACAATGTTGGTGTTTCGTAATTGTTTCGGAATTTCCTTGCTTCCGCCGGTCAGACCGCCGCCGTGAAACCACACAAGAACCGGAAGATGTTGACCGTCTTTCGGTACGGAAATATCGAGAACACATTGTGTTTTCTGATATTCGCCGGTTGTTTCCGTATAATACGGAACATTTTGTGTTTCCGTCCGCACCGGCAATTCCGCACCAACCGTTATAGAAACACAAAAGCAAACAAAAAATAGTGAAATAAATTGATCTTTCATAGTATGTGTCTGAGGTGTGTAATTTTATAGTTTATCGTTCATGGTTTGTGTCCATGCAGTTGACCCTGTTTTTTCCGTTGTTCACAAACCCCAATCCTATTGTAAAAAAAAAGTTGCGAAAAATTAAACGTTAAAAAGTTGACGGACAAAAGTACATTTTATTCTTTTATCATTGAAAGTACAACAGGTTCTTTTATCATTCACAGAATTTTTTGTGAATTTTGTAATATTTAGTGGTTTGGGTGTTTTACTCCGGTAGTAGGATTGCAATTTTTCTGATTCTCCCGGTATTAGGTGTCCAATCCTTGAAAAGTTGGTTTTAAACGCGAAACCCACGAAAAAAGGTGGGCTATTTATCAAAAAACCCGCTGGGCGGTTGCGTCTGCATTGACTCCAAAACGTAAGGCAATACCATTTACCGTTGTTAATCTGATTCACTGTCGGCGAGTACGCCGACGCGACCTTTCAGCGAAAGGTCGCCTACCTTGTGGTCGCCCGCCTTAGGTTTGCCTATCTCTTGAGTTTTATTCTTAAAGTCGGTCAACAAAAATTCTACTGAATAATTACGTAATTTTATGTTAAATTGAGAGTTGCGAAATAGTCGTCGGGGGTTTCGGCACGGCGGATCATTCTTACCAAACCGTTTTCTTGAAGCAATAATTCGGCACAACGGAGTTTGCCGTTGTATTGGAAACCCATTGCGTAACCGTGTGCTCCGGCATCGTGGATTGCCAGAATGTCTCCAATTTCAATTTTAGGTAACTCTCGGTTTACCGCAAATTTGTCACAGTTTTCACAGAGCGAACCAACAACATCCACCGTTTCAATTTTTCCCCCCGAACCTTCCGGTTTGCCAAGTACGGTAATATGATGATACGCTCCGTACATGCCCGGACGCATCAGATTCGCCATACAAGCATCAACTCCAATATAATGTTTGTAAGTATTTTTTTCATGAATCACACGAGTAATTAACGTACCGGATTCCGCCGCAATAAGTCTGCCGGATTCGGTGAAAATTTTCAACGGAGCCAAATTGCTCGGAAGAATCAGTTTGTCATATTCTTCATGAATCATTTCAGCAACCCGTTTCATATCAAGCGGAATTTGTTCCGGTCGGTAGGCAACCCCAAAACCGCCGCCAAGATTGACAAATTCAATCCGCACTCCAATCCGCCGCTCAATCTCCCGAACAAGTTCAAAAACAGTTTTCGCCGTATAACAGAAAAATTCGTCTTGAAGCATGTTCGATGCCACCATCGTGTGAAGCCCCAACCGCCGAACACCTTTTCGTTTTGCCAGAGAAAAACCTTCAAAAATCTGTTCTGTTGTCAAACCATATTTGGCTTCAACAGGATTGCCGATAACACTCTCGACTTCCCGCAACGTACCGGGATTCCAACGAAACGAAATCAAATCAGGCAATCCGGCACAATGTTCCAAAAATTCCAGATGTGTTAAGTCGTCAAGATTGATTATTGCTCCAAGTTGCTTCGCTTTGACAAATTCCATTGCCGGCGTATTGTTTGATGTGAACATAATTTCTTCACCGCTCATTCCAATCCGCTCACAAAGAAGTAATTCCGGCAAACTAGAACAATCTCCGCCCAAAAATTCTGTTCTCAGAATTTTGAGTAATTCCGGATTCGGATTTGCTTTAACCGCAAAAAATTCTTTGAATCCGCTGTTCCACGAAAAAGATTCCGTAAATAACCGAGCATTACGGCGAAGTGTTTTTTCGTCATAAATATAAAACGGCGTCGGATAGTGTTCCGCCAGTTTCTCAATAAATTCACGATCAAAAGGAAGTGTTTTTAATACCATGTTCTGTTAATATTTGTTGTTAAATTTAATCACTCCAGTTCCGCACGAGAGGGAGAGTTTTAGTCATGGTCATGGTTTTGTCGAAGTGTTCTCAACCCCGCAGGGGTGGAAGGTGCATAACCGGCGGTGGAGCGAAGCGCAACCGCCGGACGTTTGCCGCACGCTCTCAAAAGTCCCGCAGGGACGAGATTATCAACGATTGATCAAATATCATGAAATCATCTCGCCCTTGCAGGGCTTTGTTGAGGATAAGTCCGAGCCGGCGGTTGCGCTTCGCT
>JAISBG010000821.1 GCA_031266315.1 Planctomycetaceae bacterium
TTTCACCAGTTCTTTGGCTAACGAAACAATATCCGAAGAACCCCAACAAAGAGCATAAGACCCCGCCATGTTTTGAAATGCGGCGGCAAGCGGCGTTCCTTCGGTGGCTCGCCGTGCCATGCTGTTCTTAATAACCATCAGGTTAATCCCTTTTGACGCGAGATTTGCCCGAAGATTTTTATTTTTATTCGCATCAATTCCGGTCAGACCGACCAAAATCAAATATTGTACCCCATCAAGCCGTTGGGCGACGGTATCGGTAATCAGTTGTTTGACAAACTTACTCATTTTAGGTTCTTGGCTGTAGGATCAAAGTTTTTATTTCGTTGTTTAATTGTTTACACAACGAAAACTTTGAATACGGCAAAATAATATAATAAATGATTTCTTAATTAATTCTTAATTTTATACGAATATTACAAATTACAACTATTTTGTACTAATCTCAAAAAAGACACATTGATCGGCAATACGATTGTTGTCAGACTATAAATGAAACGATTGTACCCATTAACTGACAACACGAACACCCGGCGACATGGTTGCGGAAAGAGTAATGCTTTTAACATAAACACCTTTAACCGCTGCCGGTTTAAGATTTTGGATATATTGCAGGAACGCGCCGATATTTTCGACGAGTTGGGGCTGATCGAATTTGATTTTACCAACGATCGCGTGAATAATACCGGCTTTATCATTTCGAAATTCGACTTTACCGGCTTTATATTCTTTAATCGTTTTGGCAACATCCATTGTAACCGTTCCGGCTCGCGGCGAAGGCATGAGACCGCGTGGACCGAGTATTTTACCGAGAGGTCCGACGAGTCCCATCATATCGGGAGTAGCGATACAGACATCGAAATCAGTCCAACCATCTTTGATTTTAGCGACAAGATCGGCATCGCCGACAATATCGGCTTCGCCGTTGCGTGCTTCTTCTGCTTTATCGCCTTTGGCAATAACACAAACGCGAAGCGATTTACCGATACCGTGTGGAAGGACGATAGAACCGCGAACGAGTTGATCGGCTTGTTTTGGATCAATACCGAGTCGAACAGCAATTTCCACACTTTGGTTGAATTTCAGATTATCGAACTGTTTCAACAAATTAACGGCATCCGCTAAAGGAAGCGGAACATCCTGTTTAATTTTTTTGGCATCATTCCGATAACGTTTTGAATGTTTTGACATAAAAATCACTACCAGTTAAGGTTCGGTCACTAATGAAGGTTGCCGACATTGGAAACCCTCTCCCGTTTTTAATTTTTTTAATAAGTTAAATAAGTAATAAACAACAATCAGAGAATTTTATTAGAAAATAATATTTTGTCAAAAGGGGGGGTGAATTTGAATTTGTATAAAATTTGTTTGCGGATACAGATAATTTGAATAATCCGGGTAAATTACGCTATTTTTACGAAGTTACGCTTTAACGGGACGGAGGTTTTTCATTTGGGCATCTCTAAAAAATACTTTTTTTACCACAGAGTTCACAGAGGACACAGAGATAATTTTCTCTGCGCTCTCTGTGTTCTCTGTGGTAAAAATGAATTATTAGAGATTCCTTACAGTCAAAAAAATTTCTTTGACATCTTTTAATTTTTTGAGAGGTTTGTAAAATAACCGTTTTGTGTATTTTGGTGAGAGGTTGGCATTTTCCTGAATAAGTTGTTGGAAGTTATTGATGTCTCCGCTCTTTAAGTTTTTTTTCTCTCCTTTAATTGTTACGAGGATCATTGAATGAAAAAAATATCGACTATTGTTTTGTTTACTGTTTTGGTTATCGTTGGTTCCGGTAGCCAATGTCGGGAATCGTCAAAACCGTTACCGCCGCCGTTGCCGACATCTCCGGTTCCGCCGGGAACAACTTCTCCAGCAACTTCGGCAACAGAAACATCGTTTGTTCCTGTTCCAATTCCGGTTACGGCAACCGTCGAACCTAAAACGGCTCAGGAAATTTCCGCACGAAAACGTGAAAACCTCAAAAATCCGTTTTTCAAATCGTCTCTGGAATTTCTCAAAGAGCCGGTTCCGGTTGACAACGCCAACGCCCAAACGGAATCCGAAATGCAACCGTATTCTGAAAAAATTAGCGGTTCTGATCAGACGTTCAAAATGATTCCTATTAAAGGCGGAAAATTCCTGATGGGTAGTCCTGAAAACGAAAAAGGACGCCGTGAGGACGAAAGCCCGCAACACGAAGTCGAACTCAAACCGTTTTGGATTGCGGAACACGAAACAACATGGAAAGAATTTGAGCAGTTTGCTCTTAAAATTTTGCGTGACAGCCGAAGAGAAAAGTCCAGTTTGACGGAACGGGAAAAATTAGCCGATGCACTTGCGTCGCCGACTCCGCCGTATGATATTAGTTCCATTAGTCACGATAACGCCGGAAAAATCGGTTATCCTGCCAGTGGAATGACGGCATATGCCGCACAACTTTATTGCCGATGGTTGACCATTGTTACCGGACGTTATTATCGGCTTCCGACAGAGGCGGAATGGGAATACGCTTGTCGGGCTGGTTCGACAACCGCTTATTCTTTCGGTGATGACGAAACCAAACTCGAAGATTACGCATGGTTTTTCGACAACAGCGATGGTGCATCGAAGAAAATCATGACGAAAAAACCGAATGCGTGGGGACTTTACGACATGCACGGTAATTTGTCCGAATGGGTTCTCGAACAGTATGACGCCAAAACGTACGCTAACCGGAAACCCAATTCTTATGGAACTCCGGTTAAACCGTCCAAAGGTGATGGTTTTGGTCAGATTGCGCGTGGCGGAAACTGTGAAGACGACGAAGCGGCGAATCTTCGTTCTGCGCGGCGGCTGTATTCGGAAACGAGTTGGAAACAACAAGACCCGCAATTTCCGCAAAGTATCTGGTGGGTAACGGATGCGGCTTATGTTGGTTTCCGTGTGGTCAGACCGCTTGAACCGCCGAAAACGGAAGAGGAAGCCAAACAATATGAACCGGTTCCTTCTGTTTGGATTGACTACGCCGAATTAAACCAACGTGATTGACGGCAACGAAAAACAATTTTCGTAATATTCTCAGTGGAATTGAATTTTCATTAACCGATTTTTATAGGTAAAACTCAAAAGGTAGGCAACCGTTCGCTGAACGGTTGCGTCGGCGTACTCGCCGACAGTGAATCAGAGAAACGACGGGGCATCTCTAAAAAATCATTTTTTGAGAGGTCATTGTCAATTTATAATTTTTTATTACACTCATGGGAGTGAATATTGTTTTTCCGGTATTGTCAATTTCATCTTTCTTGTTTCTTT
>JAISBG010000865.1 GCA_031266315.1 Planctomycetaceae bacterium
CTCAGTAGCAAAAAAGCAAAAAAATACCGACCTTATTACCTTATTAAAAAAATCACCTTCGTAAAATGGATAAACAATGAGGTAATGAGGTTGGTAGTTTATTATTGTCCTTTGTCTACTGAGGTTGTTTCGTCAGAAAAATTAGGTTGAAAATGAGGTTTGCAAGTGTACTCTTTAGCCTCATAGAAAACTTGCAACCTTACTGTTGTCCTCCCAAGTATAATTGACTTTGTTCAGTTTTGTGATACATTCAATAAGGCAATTTTTTAACTCGTTTTAGGAAAGAACGGTTAGGAAGGGCAGAGGCAATAAACGTTATCAAATTTCATAATCTTTATACAAGAACAATAATTTTATGGGCATTGGAGGAGATTTACGTATTCTTTATCACATGGCAATTCGTCCGATTCGCGGTAAAAATCACGCGGAACGGATGAATCATTTTTACAGCGGTCAAGCAACAGATTACGATGATTTCCGGCGGCGTTTGTTGCGCGGGCGTGAAGAACTTTGGCAGAAAATGCTCGAATCCGAACCTTATACCGACACCGTTTGGATGGATATGGGCGGCGGAACCGGTTCAAATTTGCACTTTTTCGGTAACACAATTGATCGGCTCAACAAAGTTTATGTTGTTGATCTTGCCGGTTCGCTTCTCGAAGTCGCGGATCGGCGGATTCACGAAAGTGGTTGGAAAAATATCGAAACAGCCCAAGCCGATGCAACAAATTTTATGCCTACAGAAGGTTCGGTTGACGCGATAACGTTTTCTTATTCGTTGACGATGATTCCCGATTGGTTTGCCGCAATTGATCATGCGTGGAATGTTTTGAAACCCGGAGGACGAATCGGTGTGGTTGATTTTTACGTTTCAAGAAAATATCCGGCTGCAGGTCATGTCAAACACAGTTGGGCGAAACGAATGTTTTGGCCCAATTGGTTTGCTCGTGATAATGTATTTCCGTCACCGGATCACGTTCCTTATTTGCACCGAAAATTCGAGCCAATCCTGTTTGAAGAACGACTCACACGTATCCCTTGGTTTCCCAATCCGTTCTTCAAAATGCCGTATTATCTGTTTATCGGACGGAAATAAAATATCGAAATAAAAAATATCAACAGAGAGATAAATATAAAATGTATTATTTTTTTGTGAAAAACAGCGAGGAGTGCCGAATGATTTTCTATTTTATGTTCATTTTTTTCTGTGTTACCGGAATTGCCGGAGCAACAGAAATTTCGGAAGGCGATGCGGCATTGGCACGGAAAGATTATGCGGCGGCTTTGGAACTGTACAGTCAGGCTCGGCAAAATCAAAAGGACAATGATTGGAAACGAATTACTGTTCAGATTATTCGCTGTTGCCTGACGCAGGGCGAAACCGAACGGGCTGTTCAGGAATATTTTTTGCTCTGCCGTGTTGATCCGGCTCCGCCGCTTGAATGGATTCCGTTACCTTGGTTTGTGCCGATTGAAACGGCAATGGGAATGAGTTTGCGTGAAAAAACCGCTGAAAATTGGCTTGATCCGTTGCAAAATCAAAATACATCACAAACGAAATCGCCCAATCTTGCGGCAAAACTTCTTGCTGCCGGCACACTTTCGGTGAGTCCTGACCGCACAAAACAACAACGCGGTTATCAATTGCTTCGGGAGTTGGAGATGATATTGGAAACATCGAAAAAAACACCGGACATTCAGGAATCCGCCTTTCAGCATCATAATCATATTGCGTTGCTGGCAACGGCATTGCGTTGGAAACAGCGAATACCGACATTGAGAAACCAATCAGAGTTAACACCATTACGCCGTATTTTGGAACAAATTCCCGAATCTTGCCAAGCCGGACCGTTATTCCTATTTGGTCGGGCGGCTCAAATGGTTGGCGACCATGAAATCGCCGTGCTTACCTGGATGCGAATCCCTATTCTGTATTCGGAAAACATACCGCTTGCTGCGGAAGCGTTGCGTGAAACGGCTCTATCTCTTGAAAAGTTGGGACGTTTCGACCAAGCCGAACAACTCCGAACCGAACAATCACGGCTCGAAACCAACAGAGAACAGAAACAAACCGGTCAATCACATTGATCCGTTACGTTGTTCAATCACCGTTAATACAAGCCGAATAAAAATTTTTTTACGCTCCCTTGTCAAACATTCGCGAGAGATTACAATTTGTATTCTCAATTGTTTGCAATTGGAGATTACCCGGTGGTGTAATTGGTAACACAAGGGATTTTGGTTCCCTCGTCTAAGGTTCGAATCCTTACCGGGTAACTGTGAAAGGAGTAATTTTTGACGTCTTACGGAATTATTCCGTCGCAAATTTCACAATTTGCCGCCAGTCTTTTTCTACAAAGGCTGGCGGATTTTTTTGATTCTACCGTATTTAGGTGTCCAAGCCTTGATCGGTTCGTTTTAAACACGAAATTCACGAAAATTCATTGAAAGAGGTGGGCGATCCCTTCGCTGAAGGGTCGCGCCGGTTGAGTCATTAACTGACTCCAAAACGGAAGGCAACTCAATTTGCAATCGTTAATCGGGTTCACTGTCGGCGCCGGTTGAGTATTCATTGA
>JAISBG010000006.1 GCA_031266315.1 Planctomycetaceae bacterium
CAAGGAATAGAAGGATTACACGCAAAAAGCAAAATACCAATTAAGAAACCAAAAGGAGGGGAATTATTAGAATTGGAAAAAGCGTATAATTGTCGATTGGCAAGAGAGCGTGTGGCTATTGAACACGTCAATCGAACTATTAAAACATTCCGTATTTTAAAAGATTGACACCGAAATCGACGGAAAAAACACTACATGCGGACAAGTCTCATCGGCGATATCACAAAACAAGAATTGACTCTACAAAAAGGTTAGAGAAAAGGTCTATTAATTATAATTACAAACCACAAATTATTTTCAGTGCATATTATTTTAGTAAATCCTCGCGGTTTTTGTGCCGGAGTGAACATGGCGGTTAAGGCGTTGGATGCGGCGTTGCAGTATTTTGGCAAACCAGTTTACGTTTATCACGAAATCGTACATAATACTTGGGTAGTTGATTATTTTCGGAAACGCGGTGCCAGTTTTGTTGATACAATTGATAACGTTCCTGCCGGAAGCAGACTGATGTTTTCGGCGCATGGTGTTGCGCCGGAAATTCGGTTACAGGCGTTGGAGCGAAATATTAAAACGATTGACGCAACATGTCCTTTGGTCAATACTGTTCATCGGGCGGTTATTCGTTACGCAACGGAGGGATACATGATCATTTTGATTGGGCATCGCGGTCACGACGAAGTGAACGGAATTATGAGTGAAGCACCGGAATCGATTCGGATTGTTGAAAACGAACAGGAAATCGCTAATCTTTCTTTCCAACCGGACGAAAAACTGGTTTATCTGACTCAGACAACACTTTCGGTAGAGGAAACGGCGAAAATGATTGAATTGTTACGACAACGGTTTCCGGCAATCGCCGGAAATTCTGCGGCGAATATCTGTTACGCAACACAAAACCGGCAGAATGCGGTTCTGGAATTGAGTGTTGGCGCGGATGCGGTGTTGGTTGTTGGCAGCCGAACCAGTTCCAACAGCCGGCGATTGGCGGAATTGGCGGAATCGCTTGGAATTAGTTCCTATCTTGTTGATGGACCGGACGATATTGCACTTGGGTTGTTTCGGGGAAACGAAACAATTCTGATAACTGCCGGAGCCAGTGCGCCGGAACAAATTGTTCAGGATTGTGTTCAGATGCTTCAAACCCGGTTTCAGGCAACCATTGAAGAAAAAACAACTTGCAAAGAATCTCTGGCATTTCGGTTACCCAAAGAATTAACGGAAACAGAATTTGTTTCCAACCTATTTTGAAAACATTCCCCGCGTTCTCTGTACTCTCGCAGTTAATAAAATAGACTGTTGTAAAATTGTAACTTCCCAAAGCACCATCTACGATAAATCGGTTTATGGAACAAAGATTAAAATTTTATGATTATCTTCCTGTTAGTGAAACAGAATTGGATTGGGGTCTTTACGTAACGGCACTTGGTTTCAACCGTGTTTTGCCGGGCGAAGTTTTTCCGTCACCGAAACACCCGATCACTTATCAGTTTGATCCGGCACAAGGACGATGTTTGCCGGAATATCAATTACTTTTTCTTACTCAGGGCAAAGGAACATTTTCGTCCGAAAAAATCAATTTACAGACTTTGTCGGAAGGAAATGTTCTGATTCTTTTTCCAGATATTTGGCACACTTATCGTCCTGATCCGACAACCGGTTGGGAAGATTATTGGATTGGATTCAACGGCAGTTACGCTTACGAATTATGCCGCCGGAATGTTTTAACGCACGAAAAACCGCTTTTCCAACCGAAACGAACTCAGGATTTACGAAACGCTTTTGACCGTTTGCTGGAACTTGTTCAATCGAAACCAACACAAAATTCAATGCAATACAGTGCGATTGCGTTGGAAATTCTTGCCTTGACTATCGAAAAAAAACCGGAAATCAAAGAAGAACTTCAGGGCAAAGCGGGAATTGTCGAAGAAGCGATAAGACTTATTTGGGGTTGGAGTTACCGTGCCGTCAGTGTTGAGGATATTGCTCAAAATGTCGGCGTGAACCGAAGAACATTGGAACGATATTTTCGGGAAATTCGTAATCGTTCTATTTTAGACGAAATTATTTACTGCCGTTTGACCCGTGCCAGACGATTATTGGAAAATACTCGTATTCCTATTAGTCGTATTGCGTTGATGGCGGGTTTTACTTCGACACAACAGTTGCGTCATAATTTTCTCCAATTCCTGAAAAAAACACCCGAACAGTTTCGGCGTTCTTCCTAACACCCCATCAACAACTTACAATAGGACCTCTCTAAAAATACTTTTTTAATTTTTACCACAGAGTTCACAGAGGATACAGAAATAATTTTTTTGATCAAAATAATTGATCAAAATAATTTTCTCTGTGCTTTCTGTGTCCTCTGTGGTAAAAAATGAATTATGAGAGGTTGCCAATAGAAATTTTTGTGCTTAAACAGGAACATCCGTTAAAACATACCGCATTAAAGATCGCCTATTGATACCTTGATCCTAATATTCGCAAACAGTTATAAAAATTTATTTTCTCCAATATGACCG
>JAISBG010000046.1 GCA_031266315.1 Planctomycetaceae bacterium
CAATCGGTAAGCCCTTCATAAATATTGGGCTATTAAATTAACACATGGAAGGAAGGGCAAACCGATTGGAATCAATGAAGACTCAACCGGCGCGACCGCTCAGCGGGCGGATCGCCTTCGTGAAGACGTTGGACTCAAACCGCAGAAATAGCGGGTAGGCAATCTTTCACCGAAAGGTTGGTCGGCGATAGCCGACAGTGACCCTGTGTTAGGACGAAAATTGGTGTTGCCAACCGGTTGGCTATCCGATTTCCGTCCGCACACAGGGACAAGTCGGCGACCGCCGACGCGATGTTTCGGCGAAACATCACCTACCCGCTATAAATAGGCGACCCCTCACGGGGTTGAATAATGCCGGAAAACATGAGAGAGATAAAAAAAATCTCTCAAGAGATAAGCTCCAAAAATCAATTTTTGACAACCCTAAATCGATTTTTGACCTTTGCCTCTCCTGAAAAAATGACCGGTCTCTCCAGAGATGACACTCCTCTCCAGAGAGAAATCACGAAAAAGTCAGGAGAAATGACTTCACTTTCACCTGAAACCATGTCCATGACAAGTGAGATAAAAATGATCTCTCTCATGTTTTTTTTCACTTTTACACCTAAAAATAAATATTTCCAACATCCAAACCATTTAACAATCAGTATGATGAACAATCTAACCGGGTGTGAAACATGCTCTGATCGTCATTGTTGCCGTCGACGGAAAAACGGAAGTCTTTCGTCTGATGACAACCCGTTTACATAACGATATTCGGATGCCCGACGGTTCGCATGGAAAACAGTTCATCATCAAAGCATCGTTCCTCAAACATATCAGCGACGAACCACGTTTCGGAAATGAACCCACTTTCTCAATGCCGCTCACGACCGAAGACCTCGCCGCCGCTCTTGACCGCCAACATCACGAAGATTTTGAATCGCAATTGCAGGAAATCGAACGCCAACGACAGGAAATTGAACGACTTCATGCAGAGATAAACGCAAAAAATTAGCGAAAATTGGAGAGTTCGCAAGCAGTTTTCAATATCTTGCGATTGTTCTACTATCCAATGTATTTGAAACAAAAAATTAGGCGTAGCGGTTCTTATCGCTACGCTTCTTTTTATTTTTTCGCCGCAAATAAATCGGAGACGGATTGACATTACTTTCCTTAACCATTAGATTTATAGAATCCAATAGAAAATAATATGACTTGGAAAACATAACATCAATGGTCACAACACTTTACACGTGTTGCCGAAAGACAAAACTTATGTCTTATGTCTGAAAAAACAAAGATTATTTTGATGTCTTTTCTCCATGAATACATTGACTTATTTCAACGGGGAAAGAAAAAAATCGAATTTCGCAAGGTGATATTGCCGGAGAATTTACGATACATTCTGGTTTACCAATGCGTAACACTAAAAAAAGCAGTTGGTTACATGGATGTCAAAAAAGTAGTTTCAGGAACACCCAATGAAATTTGGGTACAATATCATCACCTCAGCGGTATTCATCGTAACGTTTACGACGAATATTACGCCGACTCAAAAAAAGCGGTTGGTATTATTATTAACCGTTACTTTCCGTTTGAAAAACCTGTTGCACTTTCCGATATTGACGAACATCTCAATGCCCCGCAAAGTTTCTGTTATCTTTCAGAACACATGTTTGCAAAAACATTAGCCCTAAGTTCCAAAACAGAGTTCGACAACACCGTTGACAATCAATATTAAAAACGGTAAAAATATCCAGACGTTTAATGTGAGAAAACCAATCCGCGAAAAAAGTAATATTGGCAACTTCTAAACACTTTTAACAAATAGCAAAGATTTATTTTGGGACAAGATATACATGAGTTACCGGATTTTATTTGATTTTTTATCATGTAAATTCTGTAAAATCCTGTCAAAAAATGGTTTTTTAGAAGTTGCCTATTATCGTTTTATAATGAATTTGATATTGAGAGGTTGCCAAGTATTTTCAATGACTTTGAACACACCGGCAAACACAAACATTTTTTACAAAAATTACTTCCATGAAACAATTACATTATTTGTTACTATTGTTTATTCTGTTTTTGTTTTTACCGAACACCGTTTCGGCGCAAACCTTTTTATCAAATTTATCAAATTTATCAAAAACATTGTTGATTGAAGCGGAATCGTTTTCTGATTACGGCGGTTGGGCGATTGATCAGCAATATATGGATCAAATGGGTTCACCGGTTTTAATTGCGCACGGAATTGGGAAACCGGTGAAAGATGCAACACTCAATATCAAATTTCCGGTTGCTGGAACATATCGGGTGTTTGTTCGAACCCGTAATTGGGCGGCTCCTTGGACAACCGAACACGCACCGGGGCAATTCCAACTCTTGCTCGACGGCAAACCAATAGAGACCGTTTTCGGAACAGAAGGCGAACCATGGCATTGGCAATCCGGCGGAACAATAAACGTTTCGGAAACAAAACTGAACTACGGTTTATCGTTGCACGATTTAACCGGTTTCGACGGCAGAGTCGATGCGATTTGTTTTACCGCCGATTCCGATTTTACGTTACCGAATGAAAAGGAAACGCTTGCGGTATTACGGCGTCAATTTCTCGGTTTGCCGGAGATTCCGCCGGAGGCTTCTGACAATCCGTTTGATTTTGTCGTTGTTGGAGCGGGTTATCCGGGACTTTGTGCCGCAATTACGGCTTCACGGCTTGGTTTGAAAGTTGCACTGATTCAGGACAGACCCATGATTGGCGGAAACGCCAGTCCCGAAATCGGGGTCGGACCCGAAGGAATTATCAATCTGCCGCCGTATCCGAATCTCGGTAATCTTGTGTACCAATTACGCAACGCAAAATATACCCGTTACAAAGTCGAAAACCGTGATTTTGCACAAAAAGAAATGGAAATTTTGCTTGCCGAAAAAAACATCTCGCTCTTTCTGGCAACACGAATGATTCATGCCGAAATGGACGGAAAGAAAATCAAAGCGGTTCTCGGTAAAAATATTTACACGGGCAAAGAGACCCGTTTTACCGGAAATTTGTTTGCGGATTGTACTGGCGACGGCAATCTTGGTTTTCTTGCCGGTGCTGATTTTCGTGTTGGTCGTGAATCGAAAAAGGAAACCGGCGAATCAATGGCTCCCGAAGAACCGGATAAACTCGTGATGGGTTCGACATTGTTGTGGTCAACCGCCGTGAGAAAAGAAAAAACAACCTTTCCCGAACTCGCGTGGGCAATTCCGTTCACAAAAGAAACAATTCAACCGTCCATCATCTCAAATTGGAATTGGGAAACCGGAATGAATCAGGATCAGGTTGAAGATGTTGAACAACTCCGCGATCTTGGTTTTCGTGCCATTTATGGACATTGGGCTTATATGAAAAACCATATCGGCGGAGAATGGGCGGAAAAAGTCGCCATGCGTGATTTGGTTCATGTCGGTGTGATGGCGGGAAAACGTGAATCGCGGCGGCTTCTGGGTGATATAATTATTCAGGAACAGGATATTACAGAACATCGGCTTTATCCTGATTCTTGTGTTGTCTGTACGTGGCCCATTGATGTTCATTATGCCACCGAATACAGTAAAACACATTTCCCGGGGCAAGAATTTCGAACTTATTGTACACACGTTAAACATAAACCGTTTCCGTTACCGTACCGATGTTTTTATTCGCGGAATATTCCGAATCTTTTCATGGCGGGACGAAATCTCAGTGTTACCCATGTTGCGCTTGGTGTTTCGCGGGTGATTCAAACCGGCGGTATGATGGGAGAAGTCGTCGGTATGGCGGCATCCGTCTGTAAAAAGAACAACGCCTTACCGCGTGATGTTTACGAAAAATATTTTGCGGAACTCAAAAGTTTGATGGAAAAAGGAATTGCTCCCACACCGCCTCCGCCTGAACAACCCGCCGAATGGACAAAAAAAGCCGGTCAAAATTGGGCACGAAACGCGAAAGTCCGTGTTTCCAGTGAACACGAAAGCGAGGAGTATCCGGGTAAATTTCTCAATGACGGACGCGGTATTGTTACGAATAACCATTCCCGTTGGGTCAGCCGGTCTGAAAAAAATCCTTGGGCAACATTAACCTTCGACAAACCAACACGAATTAACGGTTTCCAGATGTTGAGCGGTCAGTCAAACCTGAAAACTGTTGTTCAAGATTGTGTTTTGCAATACGAAAAGAATGGTCAATGGATTGACATACCGGATTCCGTTGTTATTGGCAACAAAAATTTCTATGTAGATCGCCGTTTCGACTCGGTTGAAGCCCAAGTATTCCGGCTCTGGATCACCAAAACAGATGGTTACGCCAGAATATGGGAACTGGAACTCTACAATGCACCAGAATAAACTGATTCTATCGGATTAGGTTCGGTGTCGGCAAAAATGGGTGGGCGATCCCTTCGCTGAAGGGTCGCGCCGATTGAGTCATAATTTTGCCGTCGTTAATCTGATTCACTGTCGGCGAGTACGCCGACGCAACCTTTCAGCGAAAGGTTGCCTACCTCGTGGTTGCCCACCCGATGATTGCCTACCTTTAACGAAAATTTTGTTGAAATATTACCAATGATTTTACTATTCCAGTGGGAAACACCTAATCCGGTGGCATCAGAAAAATATTGTGACTTGAAAGAAAAAAGGGCAATTTATAATTAGTGCATTTATCTGCAAAATAACACAGGAAGTGTTGTCAAAGAGAGCGGTATCGGATATACTTTTGTCCTTTGTCCTTTCTTTGATTTCCCTATTTATTGTTTTTCCTTTACACAATGAACGATCTGAAAATCTTTTCCGGACGTGCTAATCCTTGTTTAGCCAGACAGATTTGTGATTATCTTGGTATTCCGCAAGGTCAACTTACGGTTGGTAATTTTCCGGACGGAGAGACCCAATGTAAGATTGAGCAGGATGTTCGCGGGCAAGACATTTTTATTGTCCAACCAACATGTCCGCCGGTAAACGATAATTTGATGGAACTTTTGATTTTGATCGAAAGTTTCAAACGTGCCAGTGCTGACCGTGTTACGGCGGTGATTCCTTATTTTGGTTACGCGCGTCAGGATCGGAAAGATGAGGGCAGAGTACCAATTACCGCCAAACTGGTTGCTAACATTTTAACACGTTCAGGAGCAGACCGGATTCTTTCGATGGATCTCCATGCCGCTCAGATTCAGGGATTTTTTGACATTCCGGTTGATCATCTCACTGCGGCACCGGTTCTCGACAACTTTTTTCGGAATCTCGGTTACACGGAAGATCGTGTGGTGGTGGTCAGCCCTGATGAAGGAAGTATTAAACGGGCAGCGTCGCATGTGAAATCGCTTGGCGGAAGTTTGGCAATTATCGACAAACGTCGGTTCGGTAATCGTGTGGAGCAGGCAAATTTGATTGGCGGTCCGATTGAGGGAAAAATCGCGTTGCTTTTTGATGATATGATCAGTACAGGCAGTTCCATCTGCGGTGCCGCTCATCTGGTCAGAAAACAAGGAGCCGAAAAAATTTATATCGGCGCAACACATGGAGTTCTTTGCGGCAACGCGATTGCCAATCTTCGCAATGCGCCGGTTGAAAATATTATCCTGACCGACACAATTCCGTTACCGGAAGAGTTGTTGCCGAATCTGAAAGTTTTGAGTGTTGCGCCTTTGCTTGGTGAAGCAATACGCCGTATCCATTGCCACGAATCCGTCAGCCGACTTTTCTGCGATATGCAATTGTGGAGCGGAAAATAAAAAAATAGTTATACAATCATTTATCCTCTCTCTGTTTTCGGTGGTTAATAGAAAAAATTTTCTGATTCTACCGGATTAGGTATCCAAGTATTGAAAAGTCTGTTTTAAACGCGAAAAGAGGTGGGCAATCCGCCCGCTGGGCGGTTGCGCCGGTTGAGTTATTATTGACTCCAAAACGGAAGGCAACACCATTTGCCGTCGTTAATCTAATTCACAGTCGGCTATCGCCGACGCAACCGTTCAGCGAACGGTTGCCCACCTGATGATTGCCTATGAAATATTACCTATTATTTTACGATTCCAGTGGGAAACACCTAATTTGATAGAATCAGAAAATTTTTAATTTTTTTTAAAGAAAACTTTCTTTGGGAAGGTTTTATGTATCAGTAAGATTACAAGTTTTCCTCCGCCCTGAAAGAGCAACGCAAAACGAATTGGCATTGCCCTTTCAGGGCGAAATTAAAGGTGGGCTTTAACCCACCGCGTTGCGGTGGGTTGTTATGCAATGCCCCTAAAGGGGCGGAGGAAAAAACTTGCAATCCTACTGCCCCTTGCGTAACATGAGTTCTTAAACTTTTTGTTCGGAAAAAAAACTTGGAATTCTGTTGCCCCTCTATACCTTGACAATAGCCCGAATTTGACATAGTATCTACGTTTTACAAAAAGGCTTTTGCTCTGGAAAAGTAAATTGTTCCTTTTTTTCGTTAGTTCCTATTTCTTTTTGTACCGTCATGGTCGAACCAGTTACGATCAATCTTCGTTTTTTGGCGCGGGACTTAGGTTTACCGCAAGAGCAAGTTCAAGCCGTTGTTACATTGCTTGACAACGGTTTTCCGGTTCCGTTTATTGCCCGGTACCGCAAAGACCAAACCACTAATCTCGATGAGGAAATACTCCGAGTCATTGAAGAGGAACTCAAGTTGGTTCGCGCTCTTTGTGAACGGAAACAGGCAATCCTCAAAACTATCGATTCGCAAGGGAAACTCACGCCCGAACTCGATAAAAAAATTCGGGAAGCCAAGTCTTCAAAACGGCTGGAAGATATTTATCTGCCGTTCAAACCCAAACGTCAGACCTTGGCTCTCGATGCACGCGAGCACGGACTTGAACCGCTTGCCCTCGAAATTTTTCACGGAACCGTTTCGCCCGAAAAATTGGATCAGCGAGCCTCCGAATTTATTAACGAGGACAAAAAAATCAAATCAATTGCCGATGCTCTGTTAGGCGCGGGGTACATCATTGCCGAAATGTTCAGCGAAAAAATCGAAGTGATTCAGGAAGTTCGCGATACCGTTTTCAAATTCGGGAAACTCATCACTACTAAAATCGAGTCCAAACTTCCCGCTACACCGCAAATTTCGGAAAATTCCGAAACTCCAAAAATTTCTGAAAAACCTGAGAAATCTGAAAAACCGGAAAAAT
>JAISBG010000052.1 GCA_031266315.1 Planctomycetaceae bacterium
AGGCAGATTAAGGCAACCGACAGGCAACTTAGAGAGCAACTCAAAGAAACCGACAAACAACTTAAAGAGCAACTCAAAGAAACCGATAGGCAACTTAGGGAAAGGTTTAAGATAACAGATAAGAAAATTTCACAACTCGGCGATCGTATCGGTGAACTTATCGAATCCATGGTCGAAGGCGGTATTGTGAAGCAATTTAACGAGTTGAATTATTCTTTTAATTTTCAACAATGTTCACGGCATGTTGAGTTTTGCAATCATCAACTCCCTATTGCCGGCGAAATAGATTTTTTATTGGAGAACGGCGATACGGTCTTGTTGATTGAAGTCAAAACGAATTTATCCATCTCTGATGTTAAAGATCATCTGAAACGGTTGGAACATTATCGGTGTTATCTGGATGCGGGAAACAAAAAATATAAAATTTTGGGGGCAGCAGCCGGTGGAGTCGTTTCTACACATGTAAGAGACTATGTTCTAAAACAAGGTCTTTTTCTTATCACTCAATCCGGCGAATCCTTCAAAATTGTTACTCCGCCAGATAATGTTAAACTGAAAACATGGTGAAAAAAATATTAGCACTCCGTATGGATAATTCCGTTTTTCGTATCAATTCAGGGAATAGTTTATTAAGTAATTGTCTATTTAGTTTATGAGTCAATAAACGTTTTAACTTTAACAAGTATTTCGTCCTGAAAGGACATTGCATAACAACCCGCCGCAACGCGGCGGGTAAAACCGCAAACACTATCGCCCTGAAAGGGCAGTGGAAGAAAATGTCACAGTCTCTCGCAAAAATAGTTATTCACGTAGTATATGGAACAAAAAACCGTGAACCATTTTTAGAGAAAAGTATTAGGGCAAAACTTTATGCTTACACTGTCGGTATTTTAGATACATTAAATTGTATCACTATTGCAATCAATGGTGTTGAAGATCATTTACATCTTTTAGTAATTTTATCAAAAAATATTACGGTATCAAAAATGCTTGAGGAAATAAAAAAAGGCACTTCACGTTGGTTGAAAACTCAAGGAAATAACTTTAACGGTTTTTCATGGCAAAGCGGATATGGAGCCTTTTCCGTTAGTGAATCACAAATTCCCAAAGTGATTGAATACATCAATAATCAAGAACAGCATCATCAAAAAATTTCGTTTCAAGATGAATTACGAGCATTGCTGAAAAAACATCATATCGAATTTAATGAACAATATTTGTGGTCATAATTTGTTACCCACCGCGTTACGGCAGATTGTTAGGCATTGCCCTTTCAGGGCGTTTGGTTGAGGGAGGTGTTCCCCACCGCGTTGCGGTGGGTTGTTACGCATTGCCCCTTGCGGGGCGAAGGAAATTTTACAATAGGCACAAATTAAATAGACCGTTACTTTATTAATTATTAATATTCAAATATCATGGCTTGGCAGGGAATTAAGGGGCACGATGCGGTATTTCAGCGGTTTCTGCGGGCACAGCAACGCGGACGATTAGCGGGAAGTTTTCTTTTTGTCGGACTTTCCGGTGTCGGAAAACGTCAATTCGCCATTGCTCTTGCCAAAGGTTTTCTTTGTAAAGGAAACGGTAATTCCAGTATTGATCCGTGCGGTGTTTGTGATTCCTGCCGATTGTTTGGCAGTGTTGACCATGCCGGTCATGCTGAAAGTGTTGAAAGTGTTAAAAATTCCGAACCGGTTATGCCTCTTGCACCGGAAAGTGAAAAAAAATCCGGAAAAGGGAAATCCGACAAAACGATTAAGGAAAAAAAAGAAAAGAAGGAAAGTAAAGAAAAAGAAATCATTACCGAAAATTTTGTTTCACCACATCCTGATTTGTATTACGTTTTCAAACCGCCGGACAAATCATTTTTACCGCTGGAACTTCTGATCGGAGACAAAGAACATCGCGGTCAATCGGGATTGTGCTACAATATTTCCCGAACACCGTTTCTTGGTCATCACAAAGTTGCAATTATTGACGACGCCGATTTTCTCAATACCGAAGGAGCCAACGCTTTGCTCAAAACATTGGAAGAACCGCCGCCGGATTCTCTGCTCATTTTGATTGGAACTTCGACGGCAAAGCAACTTCCCACAATTCGCAGTCGTTGCCAAATTATCCGTTTTGCGCCGTTATCGCCTCAGATTCTTGGTTCGCTTTTGATGGAACAAGGTATTGCCGCCACTTTGGAACAATCCCTGACTTTAGCGCGACGTGCCGGCGGAAGTTTCGATCAGGCGAAAGATTTTTTCGACGATGATATTGAAACAATTCGCAATGAATTGAACATTGCACTTTCTCAACATCGTTTGGATTCCGTTGCTCTCGCCGTAAAACTGAACGAATTTATTAAAAAAGTCGGCGACGAAGCACCATTGCGCCGCCGTCGGCTTCGACTGCTTTTTAATTTGGCGATTGATTTTTTTCGGGAAAAAATGAAGCGAGCACAAACACCGTTGCCCAAAGACGAAACCGCATCCAATCGGGAACGTTCCGAAAACAACGCCCAACAAGCCGCCCGGCGTTTAGACCGAACACTGGACGCTCTGGAATACATCGATCGTAATGTTAATATCCCTTTTATCGTGGATTCTTGGTGCGCCAACCTAATAAAATAATTCGATCAACACCTTTCCGAAAATTTTCAGTAAGATTGCCAGTTTTTTACGTTCGCCAACCTCATTACCTCTCGGCTGGGTTCTATTGAACACGGAAGGCACGAAAAACACGAAATGTGATTCCTATCCTTTTTCGTGTTTTTTGTGTATTTCGTGTTCAAGAAAATGAGGTGGTTAGGATTTATTCCTGCTAATCTTACAAACTTGCAATCCTATTGCGAAAAATTTTAAGACACTTGAATTTTTTGATAAACCGTATATGATTTTTAACAGACTGTATTATGTTAATATACATATTGTGTTTGCTTTCTAATTTTATGGATGAACCGTTAATACA
>JAISBG010000100.1 GCA_031266315.1 Planctomycetaceae bacterium
CAAGGTCTGCAATTTCAGATGTGACGGTTTATTCCGGAAACGTTCTGCTATCAAAACAACACAAATAGGAGGAGCAAACCTTTCTGGAGTCGATTACCGCTCAACCGGCGCGACCGTTCAGCGAACGGATCGCCCACCTCCCTACAATTGGTAAAAAAATTTTATGTCATTTTGTAAACGACTATATCGTTTTGTCTTGTTCGCGAAAAAAAGAAATATTGGATATTGTTGTCCTACTTGAAATGATTCCGGTTACTTTTTATAATGGTTCGTGATTTTGCCATGCCGTTCGAGGCAGGCTAATTTGTTCACCCTTTTAATTTTCAGAAAATTTATGAAACGATTGATTTGTTTTTTGTGTTTGTTTTTACTGTCGGCTGTTGTTGTTACGGCGGACGATTGGCAAATTGTTGCCGGAAAAATTGTTACCGAATTTGCCAAAGATGTTGATCCCAAGAATCCGTTACCGGAATATCCGCGACCGCAACTTGTTCGCGAAACTTGGTTGAATCTCAACGGTCTTTGGGATTACGCGATCACGAATCGCGATGCCGCAAAATTGGAAAAAACCGACGGCAAAATTCTTGTTCCTTATCCGGTAGAATCGGCGTTGTCCGGTGTCGGTAAAACGGTGGGGAAAGACAACAAACTCTGGTATTCCCGCCAATTTGAAATTCCAAAAGGAAAAAATTGGGAGAATCAACAAATCCTGCTCCATTTCGGAGCCGTTGATTGGGACACCACTGTTTATGTCAACGGTAAAGAAGTTGGTAAACATGTTGGCGGTTATTCGCCGTTTGTGTTTGATGTAACCGACGCCCTGAAACCGGAAGGCAAGCAGGAACTTATTGTTGCCGTATTGGATCCGACCGACGACCATTTCCAGCCGCGCGGTAAACAAATTAAAAATCCGCACGGAATTTGGTACACCGCTGTTACGGGAATTTGGGACACTGTTTGGATTGAGCCGGTTCCGGCAACTTCCATCGAAAAACTTAAATTCGTTCCGAATATCAAAGACGCCACTCTGACGATTGAAACCGCCGTTAAAAATTTACAAGACGGCGATCAGATCGAAGCCAAAGCATCATTTAAATCGGAAACCAACAAACAAAACGCTCAACGCGGAGTGTTCGGACGCAGGGTTTTCCGTCAGTCTTCGGCAACATCGTTTGTTACCGTCAAAAGAAACAAAGCCGGTGAACCGTTGGTATTGCCGATTGCCAATCCGAAACTCTGGACACCGGACGAACCGAATCTGTACAATTTAACGGTTTCTGTTATTCGTAACGGTAAAATTATTGATACGGTTGATTCTTATTTCGGAATGAGAGAAATTTCGCTTGGTAAAACCGAAGATGGAATAACACGAATCTTATTGAACGGAAAATTTCTGTTTCAACACGGTCCGCTTGATCAGGGTTGGTGGCCCGACGGTCTTTACACCGCTCCAACCGATGCGGCGTTGGCTTACGATCTCGAAGTTACGAAAAAACTCGGATTCAATATGCTCCGTAAACATGTTAAAGTCGAACCGATGCGGTTTTACGCTCATTGTGACCGGCTTGGAATTCTCGTTTGGCAGGACATGCCCAGCGGTGATAAGTACATCGGCGGCAATGACCCTGATTTTGTACGGTCACCGGAATCCGTCGCCAATTATGAACGGGAATGGAAGGAAATTATCGAAACGCGATATAACGCTCCAAGTATTGTCATTTGGGTTCCGTTCAACGAAGGTTGGGGACAATTCGATACGTGCCGGATTCTCGACCTGACAAAACAATTTGATCCAACCCGATTGGTTGATGGTCCGAGCGGTTGGTCTGATCGCGGTTGCGGCGATTTGTACGATAAACATCAATACCGAGGTCCCGGAATGTTTCCGCCGGAAGAAAAACGGGCAACAGTTCTCGGTGAATACGGCGGACTCGGTTTGCCGGTCAAAGGTCATACGTGGATCGAATCGGACAAGAATTGGGGTTACGGCGGCAATCTGAAAGATAAGGACGATTTGTTTCAAACCTATAACCAATTGAATCAACGTTTGCATCCGTTAATTGCCAAAGGACTTTCCGCTGCCGTTTATACACAAACGACCGATGTCGAAGTTGAAGTCAACGGTTTAATGACTTATGACCGCGTTATCAAAGTCGATGTTAAAAAGTTCAAAGCATCGAATGATGCGTTACATTATCCGGCGCCGGAAATAAAAACGTTAATTCCTACCGCTACCGTCAAGGAATCCGAATGGTTCTTCACAACGGACAAACCCGCTGACGGTTGGGAAAAAGCGGAGTTCGACGTGAACGCATGGAAAGCGGGCAAAGCCGGTTTCGGAACCGTCGGAACTCCAAACACAACCGTCCGCACGGAATGGAAAACAAATGATATTTGGATACGAAAATCATTTGAACTTTCTGCAAACGACGTGAAAGACCCGTTACGGTTAACGCTTGACCTTTACCACGACGAAGACGCCGAAGTTTATATTAACGGCGTTAACGTACTCGAAACAAAAGGTTACGTCGGCAACTACACGAATTTCCCGATGAATAACGTTACAAAAACGTTCAGGGCGGGTAAAAATGTTATTGCAATTCACTGCAAACAAACCAGCGGCGGTCAATATATTGACGCAGGAATTTCTCTTACCATTCCGGCTCCCAAAGGACAAAAACGGATTTGGTAAATAAACTCAATTAAAATTCACGGAAAGAGGTGGGCGATCTGTCCGCTGGACGGTCGCGCCGGTTGGTTTGTTATTGATTCCAAAACAGAAGGCAACACCATTTGCCGTCGTTAATCTAATTCACTATCGGCTATCGCCGATGCGACCTTTTAGTAAATAGCAAAAGGTCACCCACCTTGTGGTCGCCGCAGATTTTTTTTATCTGCGGTCATTTATCGAATCTGTGTCCTCTGTGTGTTAACTTGAAAATGACGAAAACAACCCGAACACAATATAACTTTTATCGAAAATTCTGTTATACTAAAGCTGCTTTAAAATTCACGTAGCTGGACACGGTAAGCGCAACAACGTGGAGCGTTTGCTCAAGGGCGAAGCCTATCGCCCATACCGGCTACGGTATAAACTATTACTTTATTTCCATTACAGGAGATTCTCATTATGGTGACAATACAGATTCATATTGATGAGAACACGAAGGCAGCAGCCGATTCCCTTTTTGACTCGCTTGGACTCGATACGTCAACAGCAGTACGTATGTTTATATCCGCTTCACTTGAGTGTGACGGCATACCTTTTCCGGTAAAACGTAACAACACGAAAAAACCAAACGCAGAACTTCGTGAAGCAATGGAAGATGTGCAATTGCACAGAAACCTGCACGGACCATTTGTTACGGCGGAAGAAGCGGTACGCTCAATGCTGGAGGAATAACAGAATGTTGCAAATCGTGTACTCCAACAAAATGAAACGCGATGTTAAACGAATGCAAAAACGCGGCAAGGATTTATCAAAGTTGATCGCCGTGCTTGATTTATTGGCTTCCGGTGAACCCATGCCCGAAAAATACAGAGACCACCTAATGAAAGGCGAAATGCGAGGATATCGCGAATGTCATGTAGAGCCGGATTGGTTGTTGGTATATCGAATTTTCGAAGATATGTCGATACTTTCTGCTTCCGGCACAGGTACACATTCAGACCTATTTGACGAATAGCACTTGACCTTAAATGATGACAATCATACCACGAAAAGATGCGAAAAATTGGTGGGTGATCCGTCCGCTGGACGGTCGCGCCGATTGACTCTGCATTGACTCCAAAACAGAAGGCAACACCACTTGCCATCATTCCTCTAATTCCTAGTCGGCGAGTACGCCGACGCGACCTTTCAGCGAAGAGTCGCCCACCTGTTGGTTGTTTTTCCGTTGTGAAAATTACATATTTGTTTCGTCATCGTGGTCGGAGTTTCTGGTCAGAGTTTCCAACGCTTGTGCCAACGGAATGATATGATCTTTTTCTTTTGTATAAAGACGGCAAATCCGATAACTTTGCGGAATATGATTGAACAGTTCTTCTTCATCAAGAGATCGAATCCGGTCTGTTATCGGGTCATACAGAAAATTTTGAGTTGCCGTTGGTCGGTGCGAATCGGGACGATGCAGATGTCTTGCAATATCCACTTCAAATGAGATTGATTGAAGTGATTCCGGTAAATTCGTAACAATTGCCCGCCGAAATGCTTCCGTATCGGCAAAGACGCTGGTTTGTTCTCTCTGACCGGCGAAAAACAAGGCGGTTGTTTCCGCTGCCAAATGAAATGGAACGCGGCGGGTCAGGAAGTTTGCCCATTTGGGAGCGAGTTCTCTTTTTTTCGGATTGGGCGAGCGATACCACCGCGAAACATCAACCAGCAATGACCATTCGGTAAAGTGGAGATAGGCATCAAGATTTTCCAACGGATTCCGGCTTCCTTCACCGCCGCTTCCCGGAAACAATAATTCACGGCTTTCGAGAAAAAGTTCGTGAAGGAAAAGGTCAATTGCCCGAACAGTACGATGAAAATAAACCGAACGAAACAGTTCCGCTCGTGCTGTTAAAAACCGCGTCAAAGTTGCGGTTCCTCTTGGGTGAACCGTCAAACCGTTTTTCGTAAAAAACGAATAATGTAATAGCCGGTCAAGATCAAAAGCCCGTGAACTGAATCCGGTCATAAAAGCGTCGCGCAACACAAAATCCATATTGTCCACCGTGTACAACCCGCTGAACAATGTCCGAAGCAACCGCAGCCAAAGCGGAACCGACAATTCCTGAGTTCCGGTAGGACGCACAATTAAGAAGGCAATCTGTTCAGGATCAAGCGTTTCGTGTTCGTCAAGGGTTCCGAGCGGATTGCGCCGGATTTTTCGGAGCATGGGAGCGAGTTGCCGACGAATGATTTCCGCACCAAGTTTTTCGTGGTTCAAACTGAATTCGGACAAAAACCGAACATCAAAAAAATGCCCAAACGGACCATGACCAACATCGTGAAGCAATGCCGCCATACGAGTCAGCGATTCCAGATAATTCCGACTCGGCAATATCTCGCCGGCATTATGGCAAACGTCCAACAAACTACGATAAAACTGTGCCAATGTTCGTGAAGCGAGATGCATGGCTCCGAGAGAATGTTGAAAACGAGTATGTTCGGCGGTTGGATAGACGAGCCACGCCGTTTGCAACTGATGAATTTGCCGAAGCCGTTGCACCCAAGGCGAGTCAATGATATCACGTTCCGAAATTTCATCGGTTCCAAGAGCCGCCGAAAACGGAATATATCCGTGTATCGGGTCTTGCGACAGATTTTCACTTTCAAAATAATTCATGGAATAAAATCGTCTCCAATTAAGGTGTTGACATAAATTCTTCAAAGGTAAGCAATTCAACGGTGGGCGACCTTTTGCTAAAAGGTCGCGTCGGTGTACTCGCCGACAGTGAATCAGATTAATGACGGCAAATGATATTGCTTTCCGTTTTGGAATCAAATTATCTGCCGTCAACAGGGGCAAAGTCGGCTATCGCCGACGCAACCGTTCAGCGAACGGTTGCCTACCTTATGTGCGACTCCTCTTGAGGTTGGCGACCTTTTGCTAAAAGGTCGCGTCGGTGTACTCGCCGACAGTGAATCAGATTAACGACGGCAAATTGTGTTACTTTCCGTTTTGGAATCAAATTGCCTGCCGTTAACAGGGGCAAAGTCGGCTATCGCCGACGCAACCGTTCAGCGAACGGTTGCCTACCTGATGTGTGACTACCTCTTGAGTTTCATTCATAAAGGATTAAAACGTTTTGAAAAAAGTATATTGGAAAAAATAATCGGAAATTTTCTGGTTCAATGGAGTCGGTGATGAATTGGCGCAACAGCGAAATAAAGATCACGATAAATCGGAAATAATTCCGCGTAAAATCGGGTGAGATTTTCATTTGGTTTGAAAATTTCGCTGTTTCGGCGTGTTTGGTTGTAAGCGTCAACCGCGTTACGGTACAACCCTGCACCAATTCCCGCAAGAATTGCGGCACCCAAAACAGTGGCTTCCTCCACTTCCGGTACGCAAACCGTCAACCCTGTCATATCCGCTTTGCTTTGCATCCAAAATCTGTTGCGAATCGCACCGCCTACAGCAATAATTTCCGTTGCTTTTTCACCAAGTCCCTGTTGCATTGTTTCAAGAACATTCATTAGTTGGAAGCCAAGCCCTTCGATAATACTTCTAATTAATTCCGAATGAGTTGTTCGGGTACTCAGACCAACAAAAGTGCCGCGTGATCGAGGATCAACCTGTGGACACGACGAACCGTCCAAATGCGGCAAAAATAAAATTCCGTCACAGCCGGGTCGTGCCGCCGCCGCTTCACGAACCATAATATCCCAATTCAACGGTCGCAATTTGTGTTCCTCAACAATGGAAGAAGCAATTTCACGACGATACCATTCAATCATTTCTCCGGCAGGATTACCGCCCCAAACCATAAATGTATCAGGAATAACATGTGCTTGTGTTGTCATTCCCGCACGACCAAGCGGTAAGTCCAGCGGCGGTTTTTTCGTTGCGCAATCAACCGTTTCCCAAGTTCCCGTAATATTCAAAACCGTACCGGGTAAAAATGCGCCAACCGGTAGTGAACTGCAAAGATGATCGTGTCCGCCTAAAAAAACAGGAGTTCCTGCCGATAAACCGGTTGCAGTTGCGGCTGTTTCCGTTACACCGCCGAGAAATGTCGAACCCGGCAACACTTCCGGCAATATCGACATGGGAATCCCCGCAAGTTCGCCTATCTCTTTCGACCATGTTAAACGCCGCTGGTCAAAAAGCATTGTACATGATGCCATACTGTAATCTGTTGCAAATCGTCCGGTTAAAAGATAATTGATATAGTCTTCAATCAAAAGCCAACGGAAAGTTTCGGCAAAAATTTTCGGTTCATTTTCCTTAATCCAAAGCATCCGCAATGCAGAATTAATTGCCCAAACGGGATTACCGCCGATAGCATAAGTTTTTTCCGCTGTAATTGTTTTGATCCACCAATCGTATTGTGGTTGTGTTCGCGGGTCGTGCCATGAAATCAACGGGTAAAGCGGAGTTCCATCTTCCCGCATTGGCAAACCGTCCATTCCCATTCCGGTTGTCGCAACACCTTTGATTTTCGACGGTTCCTCTATTTTCGCAACAGTTTCACGGCAAGCCGCTGCCGTTTCCGCCCAAATTTCTGTTGGTTCCCACACAGTCCATTCGGGATGTTCCCGATTCGGGTGAAACCGCCGCATCGGACGCGAAGCCCGCGCAATAATCCCGCCATTAAGATCGTAAAGAATCGTCTTAATTGTTGTGGAACCGAGATCAATACCAAGTAAAAATGTCATAAATCTTTAAATTATTCCGTGAAATTTTCCTGATTCTCCCGGTATTAGGTGTCCAAGCCTTGACAAGTTCGTTTTAAACGCGCAACACACGAAAAATCATGAAAGAGGTGGGCTATTTATCAAAAGTTATCAGCGAAAATGGGTGGGCTATTTATCAAAAAAGTTCGCTGAAGGGTCGCGCCGATTGAGTCATAATTTTGCCGTCGTTAATCTGGTTCACAGTCGGCTAACGCCGACGCAACCTTTCAGCGAAAGGTTGCCCACCTACAAAAAGGTTGCCCATCTGATGATTGCCTATGAAATATTACCTAACTCATGTTACGCACCGTAGGCGAAAATTCGGTTATACATACATTAACATCAGAATTTTGTTGTTCGGTAGGATAGCAAGTTTTTCCTCCGCCCCTTTAGGGGCAACACAAGCCAGCCCGCCGCAACGCGGCGGGTGAGAACCAATACACGCCACCCTGAAAGGGCAGCATACCGATGGAAAAGGTAATAATAGTTATGCTGCCCTTACAGGGCGATTGTTTGGGCGGGACTTACCCGCCGCGTTGCGGCGGGCTGGCTTG
>JAISBG010000146.1 GCA_031266315.1 Planctomycetaceae bacterium
GCGGAGATTTCGATTGACCGTTTGTCGAAGAAACACCTTCTTTTTGAGACAAGGTTCAAATCCGCCCCGAAACTCGACATGGAATACGAATGTTCCAAAGGCACAGAAAAAGTAATCCGAATCCCCGACGAATGGAAAAACCTCCAACATCTTCGTTTCATCGAATAACCGCTTCCAACCTTTCACTGAAAGGTTGCCTACCCACAAAGGTGAGCAATCATCAGGTGGGCGATGTTTTGCTAAAACATCGCGTCGGCGTTAGCCGACTGTGAACCAGATTAACAAGGGCAATTTGTGTTGCCTTCCGTTTTAGAGTCAATTTACGACTCAACCGGCGCGACCCTTCAGCGAAGTTTTTGATAAATAGCCCACCACTTTCTGTGAATTTTCGTGTGTTTCGTGTTTAAAACGAACTTGTCAACGCTTGGACACCTAATACGGTAGAATCAGAAATTTTTGCCCTTCTTGGATGGCAAATCAACTAAAACTTCCGGGAGTTGAACTCAAATCGCCGGAGATTGAAGACCTAATTTGGGAGATTTTTTCCCGTTGTCAAATCGCAGGTCACGTCTGTGGTGTGACAACACAACAGACGATTGCCTAAGCCGTTACCTGTTGCAACGCGGCAGGTAACGGCTCCTCTGTAACTGACCCAATCATTTGCGGCTGTCATTTTGGCAGAAAGTCGGTTTGGATTTGAAAAGCGGAACTTTCGCTGAAATAGATTTAACGGCAATTATTACGGGAGTTACGTCGAAATTTTATTTTTGTTTTCTATTTATTCTTATCATGGAAATGAGATTGGCGCAAAACTTGCATAAATCCTAAAAATTTTATCGTTATTTCTCCTTTTGGCAGGAGATTTTTTTAACGCAACAAACTTTTGAGGGAACTATGTTGAAAAAGAAAGATTCGTACGAATGTTCGTGTAAAGGAACGAAAATTCAACCGCTTGGCGATCGTGTCGTTGTTCGGCGTGAAGCGGCAGAAGAAAAAACAAAGGGAGGTCTTTATCTTCCTGATACTGCTAAAGACAAACCGGCTCGCGGAACCGTCGTCAGTATCGGTGACGGAAAAATTCTGGATAACGGTAAACGTTCAACGTTTCAAATTAAAGAAGGGGATAAAGTCATTTTCCTCTCTTATGCCGGCGAAGAGTTCAAAATCTGTGATGATGAACTCCTTCTCATGCGTGAAAGTGATGTTCTCGCCATCATTGGCTAACGAGAACAAAATTAGGTTCAGGATAACGGAATGTTGGAAACGGGACGGTTTTTTATAATGATTTTCCCGTTTTGACGATGTTTCATTACAAATTATTATATTAGTTAATAAAAATTAACCAACAGATTAGGAGAATAACATGGCTAAAATGATTGCATTTGATCAGGAAGCACGCGAAGCGTTGCGGCGCGGAGTCTCGAAATTGGCAAAAGCGGTGAAAGTAACACTCGGTCCCAAAGGGCGAAACGTAATTATCCAAAAGAGTTTCGGTTCGCCGTTGGTTACAAAAGACGGTGTTACTGTTGCCAAAGAAATTGATCTGGAAGACACTTACGAAAATATGGGAGCCAGAATGGTTCGTGAAGTTGCCTCCAAAACCAGCGATATTGCCGGCGACGGAACCACAACCGCAACCATTATGGCGGAAGCAATTTTCAACGAAGGAATGAAAGCCGTTGTCGCTGGTGTTAATCCGCTTCAACTGAAAAACGGAATGGAAAAAGCGGTTACTGATATTATCGCCAAACTCAAAAGTATGTCGGTAAGCGTCAAAAATAGTAAAACAGAAATCGCTCAAGTCGGAACAATTGCCGCGAATAACGACAAAGAAATCGGCGACCTGTTGGCGGAAGCGATGGCGAAAGTCGGTAAAGACGGAGTGATCACGGTTGACGAAGGCAAAAGCCTCAAAACCGAAGTCGAATGGGTCGAAGGAATGCAGTTTGATCGCGGTTATCTTTCACCGTATTTCGTAACCGATCCGAACAAAATGGAATGTGTTCTCGAAAACGCTTACATTTTGCTCAGTGAAAAGAAACTTTCAAACATTAAAGAAGCGATTCCGATTCTCGAAGCCGTTGTCAATACCGGCAGACCGTTGCTGATTATTGCGGAAGACGTGGACGGCGAAGCATTGGCAACACTCGTGATTAACCGGTTGCGCGGTACGATGAAAATTGCCGCAATTAAGGCGCCGGGTTACGGCGACCGACGCAAGGCAATGCTCGAAGATATTGGAATTTTGACCGGCGGCGAAGTGCTGTTCGAAAGTCTTGGGCGTAAACTGGAATCGTTGACATTGAACGATCTCGGAACCGCAAAACGAATTGTGATTGACAAAGACAACACAACAATCATCGAAGGCGGCGGAAAAAATGAGGAAATCAAAGGACGTATCGAACAACTCCGGCGCGAAATCGATAACGTAACAAGCGATTATGACCGCGAAAAACTCGAAGAACGTCTGGCAAAACTTTCCGGCGGTGTTGCGAAAATTCTTGTCGGTGCCGCGACGGAAAGTGAAATGAAAGAACGGAAAGCCCGTGTCGAAGATGCTCTTCATGCAACACGTGCGGCGGTTGAAGAAGGTATTTTGCCGGGCGGCGGAGTGGCGTTGCTCCGTGCTTCCAGTGCGGTGAAACCGGGTGAAATTCCCACCGATGAAACCGTCGGATACAATATTATTGTTCGGGCGTGCCGCGCTCCGTTGACCCAAATCGCACAAAATGCCGGTAAAGACGGCGGTATTGTTGCCGAAAAAGTTGCAGAAGGCAAAGGCAATTTCGGTTACAACGCTTTGACTGATGTGTATGAAGATGTGGTCAAAGCCGGCGTTATTGATCCGACAAAAGTAACACGTACTGCGTTGACCAATGCGGCGAGTGTTGCGTCGTTGATGTTGACCAGCGATGCGTTGGTCGCCGACATTCCCAAAGAAGAAAAAGCCGCTCCGCCAATGCCGGGCGGTGATATGTACTAAAATAAGTTTTCGGAAATTTGAATCAGGTAAAGAATTTTGTCTTACCAATGTTTCAGATGAAAATAAAAAAAAGCAGAGGTTTCATAACTTCTGCTTTTTTTATTTGGTTTCAAAATTTTTCTGATTCTACCGGATTAGATATTTCCCACCGGAATCGTCAAATATAGGTAAAATTTCATAGGC
>JAISBG010000176.1 GCA_031266315.1 Planctomycetaceae bacterium
GCGATTATCGGTGTTTTAATCGCACTTCTGTTGCCGGCAGTGCAAGCGGCACGCGAGGCGGCAAGGCGAATGCAGTGTTCCAATAATCTGAAACAGTATTTGATTGCTCTGCACAATTATCACGACATCCACCAAGCTTTTCCGGCTGGACGTGGCGGACCTGTTTCGTCGAACGCCGCCAATTCCGATCCTGAAACCAGTCGAAACCACCATTGGGCACCTACTTTGTATTGTCTCCCTTTCATTGAACAATCACCCAGATATGATTTGTTCGTTTCTGCTTGTTCTGCTAATGGAGGACGCGGAGTTCCTCCGTGGTACAGTAGCGGCACTCCTTCTGGAGTAACGGGAACGGCAACATTTATCGAATTGTTGAAATTTCCCGGCATCAGTACGTACCTTTGCCCTTCTGATGGTGATGTTTTCCGCGCTGGATACAACGATGTGGAATGGAATAGCGGAACTTGTCAGAATGCGCAGAAAAGTTATCGAACCTGTGTTGGTGATATGATTTTTGCACTCGGTGACCAAAATTATAATAATTACAGTGTTCGTGGCGGACGTAATATGCGAGGAATGTTTAACTCAATGATCTGGAGACCAATTGCCGACTGTACAGACGGAACAAGTAACACTATTTTCCTTTCTGAACGTTGTGTCATTAACGGACGCGGTGATAAACGTGTTATTTCATCTGTCATTGATGCTTCGGGAACTGGTTGGTCGGGAAATCCAAGTAAGTGTAACGCTTTACAAAGTAATGGAGACTTAACTATCACGCCTTTTGGATATGAATCGTCTCTTATTTTCGACGGGCGAACGGTGTATGGTTCTTTCACAACAATTCTTCCTCCCAACGCACCTGCTTGTGTCGGTTCTGATACTTATTATGGATGGGGAATTATTTCACCTAGTTCTTATCATAAAGGCGGGATTCAAGGAGCAATGGGTGATGGTTCCGTCCGTTTTATTTCGGAAACAATTAATACCGGTTCACTCACTTCCGCCAACGGAACCGGAGAATCATTACACGGTGTCTGGGGAGCATTGGGAACCAGAAACGGCGGTGAAAATAAATCTTTATAATTTTCAACATTTACAATCAAAATAAATATGACTTTTTTTCAAAATATTCAAAACAGATTCGGAATACTGATCGTTGTTGTTATTTTTGTTTTCCTATTTGTGGGATGCGTTAAAGATAAGGCTCCATCAGATATGCCGTCTCTTCAACCTTGTACGATTATCGTTATAATGGATGGAAAACCGTTAGCAAATGCTTCCGTTCACTGTCAACCAAACGATAATGGAAAATGGTACGGTAGTGGTATAACGGATAATAACGGAGTTGCAAAAATTTTAACTCTGTCACGATATTCCGGTCTTACTACTGGTGATTATGTTGTTTCGGTTATTAAAAAAATACCAGACCCCAATTGGACACCAAAACCGGAAGAAGGACATCCTAATATTTCCGTTATTGATGAAAAATTCGGTGACGAAACAACTTCACCCTTAAAATGTACGGTAACAACCGGAAAAAATCAATTTCAATTGGAGGTAACAACACCATGAAAAAATATTGTATTATTGAAATGTTATTAGCCGTTGTCGTTACAATTCCGACTCTTACGGCGCAGGACGATATCTTCCGTAAAATTACGATTCCTCAAATTGATCTGGCAGGAGAAACGAAACGGCAGATTATTGTTGATCAGGAAGATGGTCAATATCTTGGTCATGTTACGGCGGTTTTGTTGGATGACGGAAAAACAATTTTGACTGTTTATCCCAAAGGTCATGCCGCCGGTCAAATTGTGTACAAAAAAAGTTCCGACGGCGGTTTGACATGGTCGGAACGTTTGAAAACACCAGATAATTGGGCAACAGGAAAGGATGTTCCTTGTTTAATGCGCTTGATCGACAAGCAAGGGAAACAACGGATTATGCTTTTTTCCGGTCGATTGTCAGGACTTTCCATGTATGGTCGGTATTCGCTTTCCGAAGATGACGGGGAAACATGGCAACCGTTGGAAAACATTGGTTATTGGGGCGATACCTGTATTGCCGATGCAATGCCGATTGATATTCCGACCAATGGAAACAGTGCCGTTTCCGTAACTGGTTTTGATTGCCAGATGATTCCCGATTCGTTACGAAACCGTAGCGGAAAATATTTGACGGTCTTCGGTAACTTCGGTGCTGTAGTCGGTAAACCGTGTTACATCTGGACTTCAGAAACCGAAGACGGCGGTGTGAGTTGGTCATACCCGAAAGTCATTTGGGAAGGAAAAGAAATGAATCCAACCGAAGCCGGATTGGTACGCTCACCAGATGGCAAACAAATTACCGCTCTTTGGCGCGATACACGGCAACAAAATAATTCGCAAATTATGTTTTCCAATGACGAGGGGAAAACATGGACACAACCGCGACCTGTTCCACTAGCTCAATGCGGTGAACGGCATACAATTCGATATTTGAAAGACGGACGTTTGTTTATATCCTTTCGATGTCGTCATCACCTTTCCGATACAACATTATGGCATGGTGATTGGGGTGCATGGATTGGAACTTACGACGACCTTGCCAATGGAACGGAAGGACAATATCGTATCCGTTTAATGGATAATCTTGACGGCGGTGATTGTGCTTATCCGGGTGTTGTTGTTTTACCAGACGGAACCGTTGTTGCAATAACATACGGAACCTGGGAACAAGGAAAACAAAAATACATTATGGCTGTAAGACTTCACCCCGATGAAATTGACAAAAAAGTAAAAGAAACAAAATAGACTCGCCAACATCAATGAAAAGTTCATTTTAAACGCGAAACACACGAAAATTCGCAGAAAAAGGTGGGCAATCCTTTCGCTGAAAGGTCGCGCCGGTTGAGTTGTAATTGACTCCAAAACAGAAGACAACATAGTTTCCGTTGTTAATCTGGTTCACTGTCGGCTTTGCCGACGCGACCTTTTAACAAATAGCAAAAGGTCGCCCACCTGATGAAATATTACCTATTATTTTACTATTCCGTTGGGAGACACCTAATCCCGATGGAATCCGAAAATTTGTAATCCTACTGCGAAAAAAATATTCATGCTTGTAGTTCAGGTTTTAATATGGTATCTTAAACACAATCCTTTACGGTTCAGGAATATCAGATTTGATTGGAATCAGGACTGATGTTTGTCAGGCAACGGTAACTGTTCAATGGTTTATTTTTTAAATTGGATAGTTATTGTTTGAAAATTAGTTGACCATTGTTTTCATCAGGCAAGTCCTATTGAACGACAATACTTGATGACAATGGTTCATTTTTAATTCTTTACTATTTTTAACCATTTTAAAATCATGGCAAAAAAAACTCTCAATGTCGGAATGCTTGGTTGCGGTTTCATGGGACGAACCCATTCAAACGCTTACGGTCAGGTCAACCATTTTTTCAACACTCCCTATCAACCGGTTCTCAAAGCGTGTTACGGTCGGGAGGAAGATATGCCCGCTCTCAAAAAATTTCAGGAGATGTGGGGCTACGAATCCATCGAAACCGATTGGAAAAAATTAATCGAACGAAAAGATATTGATATTGTCGATGTGGTTGCGCCAAACTTTCTGCACAAAGACATGGTTCTTGCCGCTGCGAATGCCGGCAAAATAATCGTTTGCGAAAAACCATTGGCAATGAATTACGCCGAAGCGGAAGAGATGGCAACGGTTGTAGAAAAAGCAGGGATCAAAAATATGGTCTCTTTCAATTATCGCCGTGTACCGGCAGTGTCGCTTTTCAAGCAAATTGTTGATGAAGGGCGTGTTGGTAAACCGTTTCATTATCGGGCAACCTATCTTCAGGATTACACGATTAGCGAAAAAGTCCCGTCCGGCGGATCCGCGTTGTGGCGGCTCTCGGCAAAAATTGCCGGTAGCGGTGTTACCGGTGATCTTCTGGCTCACTCCATTGATACCGCAGAATGGATCAACGGACCCATCGCCAAAGTGTGTGCCTATACCGAAATCTTTATCAAAGAACGTAAAAATACAGATACCGGACAAATGGAAAAAATTACCATTGACGACGCCTGTATGTTTTTGGCGGTGTTCAAAAACGGTTCCATCGGCACCTTTGAATCAAGCCGTTACGCAAGAGGACGAAAAAATTACAGTTCTATGGAAATCAACGGCGAACACGGAGCCGTTTATTTCAATCTCGAAGAACCGGAATACATTGAGTTTTTCCGTTACGCCGACCCGGATTCCGGCAAAAAAATTGAAGACCATTTAACCGGCTGGCAGAAAATTCTGGTAACTAATAGTGAACATCCCTACATGAAAAATTATTGGGTGCCGGGAACAACTATTGGTTATGAACACACGTTCATCAACGGTCTGGCGGATTTTCTGTTCAGTCTGGACGGCGGTACAAAGTTCGAACCGGATATGCGAACTGCTGCACGAACACAAAAAGTCTGCGACGCCATTATCCAAAGTGCTAGTGAAGCAAAATGGATTGAAATTAGTTGAGAGTTGATCGTGGAAAAAGGAACGTGTCGCAACGGAAAATAAATTCTTGTGGTAAAAATTCTGCTTGCGACACAAATGTTAGTTTTGGCAATAGTCCAAAAATTAGCCAAATATAACACTAACGAAATATACTGTATTAGGGTTGTATTTGGTATTTTTCAAGTAACTATTTTCCGAATTGATCTGAAAAACCAAGTAAAATAGCCCGATAGGGCTTAATTTTCGTAACCGCAGGTCTTTGACCTGCGGTTACAAACCAACGAAGCCACTGCCTGAAAGGCAGAATTTTAACTTGTTGTTGTATTAAGTCCTGCCTTTCAGGCAGTAGTCTGTTTGTCGTTACACCGCAGGTC
>JAISBG010000202.1 GCA_031266315.1 Planctomycetaceae bacterium
TGTTTCTTGTTTCATTTTTCTCCTTTGTTCTATTCGATAATATTACAATTTTGGGGCAATATTTCAGTGGAATTTTCGTTAAAAGTAGGAAATTATCAGGTGGGTGCCCCAAAGGTAGGCGACCTTTCGCTGAAAGGTCGCGTCGGCGTTAGCCGACTGTGAACCAGATGAGCGACGGCAAATGGAGTTGCCTTCCGTTTTGAAGTCAATATCGGGACAACCGAAGAACGGTAAAACAATTAACCAACTCCTGTTACGCACTGTAGGTAAAAAATCGTTCACAAAAAGTCAAAGTCAAGGTAAAGATATTTGATTCCTAAGTCCGTAGGACTTTAACGTGGATAACCCCGTGCAAGTGTAACGCAGCACGGGGTTAGGCAACCGCCACCAACCGGAACTACGTAGTAGTTCAACAGAGAAAAGTTATCCTTGCCGTGAGCGTGTTGAACTGCTACGCAGTTCATTGTGAGGGGATTCCGTTTACCCCGTGCTGCACTTTGTTTGCACGGGGTTATCCACGTGAAAGTCCTACGGACTAAAAATCATGAATAAACTCTTCACCTTAACTTTCATCCTAAAACGGTTGCTTTTTAATTACGATACGTAACATGAATAACTAAATAAACCAAAAATCCGAAATTCGTTGGAGACGAAAGTCGGATTTTTGGTTTTTATTTTTTTATTTATAGTTTTAATCTTATTGGTTTTAACCGCAACGAACCGCGAAAGGGTTAAATAATTCCACCGTGTGTTCGGTAGGGAGTCATGTGGCTCGGTTGATCAAGCAACCAAAGGCGTTCCCATTCGTCGTGGATTAAACGGAGGTTTTCCGAATTATAAATCAATTGTTTATCTCGTCGCGTTGTGTCTCCAGAGTACATCGGAATCAGGCATCCGGTCGAACTCATTAAGACGGTTCCCAAAAGGATTGCCAATAAAAATTTATACAACATAATTCTCCTCCGTGAAACTCCGAATCAATAACACCGGCAAAAAATTTCATAAAAAATAACCCAAACCTTAGCAGGTTTTATCGGAAACATTTTATCCGAAACTAAAGAAAACTTCTTGCCAGTTTATCGTAATATCCAAAATATCCAAAAATTCATTATTATCGTCAGGATAGACTTACACGAGGGAGCCAAATTACTTAATTAAATTACCTATTTTTCCTTTTTATCCAGTAATACGAGCACTTTTTCTTCCATAGCCTTACCGGGTTTAAAGATTACGACGCATTTTTCTTTAACGGAGACTTCTTCACCGGTTTTGGGGTTCCGGGCTTTGCGGGCATCGCGATATTTTACTTCGAAAACGCCGAAGTTGCGGAGTTCGATTCTGCCTTCCTCCACAATGGTTTCGATAATCGCGTCGAATGTCTTTTGTACAATCTCTTTGGTTTTCAACTGAGTCAAACCGAGTTTGTCGGAAATGGATCGAACAAGTTCTTTTTTGGTCATAATTTACCTCAAACATTAAAAAAGTACCCCCCAAAACAAGACACGGAGGTGAATTTATTTGGAAAACAGGATTTATTGTAAACACGCAAGAAAAGTTTAACGTTGTTTTGTGTTAAAATCAAGTCCCCGCTAAGATTCCTGCCGACAAAAGAAACTTTATTGCATTTTCACCCTTAACATCAACTCTTTCCAAAAATTAAGATAAAATATTGGGGTAATATTTCAGCGGAATTTTCGTTAAAAGTAGGCAACCATAAGGTGGGCAACCTTGTTAAGAGGTAGGCGATCCCTTCGCTGAAGGGTCGCGCCGGTTGAGTCATTAACTGATTCCAAAACGGAAGGCAATTCAGTTTGCCATCGTTAATCTAATTCCCAGTCGGCGAGTACGCCGACGCAACCTTTCAGCGAAAGGTTGCCCACCTCTGACCTCTGTTACTGACTCCAAAACGGAAGGCAAATTCAGTTTGCCGTCGTTATACTGTGTTAAAGTTTTGTTCGATACTTTTTGAAGGATCGAAATTAAGTTTTCGCAACCTCATTTTTAACCTAATTTTCCTAACAAAAACAACCTCAGTAGCAAAAAAGCAAAAAACACCTGACCTCATTACCTCATTAAAAATTACCTCAGTAAAGCGAGTGAATAATGAGGTAATGAGGTTAGTTTATTATTATCCCTTTTGCTACTGAGGTTGTTTCGTCAGAAAAATTAGGTTGAAAATGAGGTTGCGAAAACTTAATTTCAATCCTTTGAAAAATACCAAATAGAACACTAACACCGTATAATATCAGAATTTTGATGTCCGGTAAAATAGCAAGTTTTTCCTCCGCCCCTTTAGGTGTAACATAAGCCAACCCGCCGCAACGCGGCGGGTGAGAACCAATAACACACCGCCCTGAAAGGGCAACCTATCGATGGAAAAGGTAACAATAGTTATGTTGCCCTTACAGGGCGATTATTCGGGCGGGACTTACCCGCCGCGTTGCGGCGGGCTGGCTTGTGTTGCCCTTGCAGGGCGGAGGAAAACTCGCAATCCTACCGAGTTGATGAACTTTTTACCTACGGTGCGTAACATGAGTCATTAACTGACTCCAAAACGGAAAGCAATTCAGTTTGCCATCGTTAATCTGATTCCCTGTCGGCGAGTACGCCGACGCAACCTTTCAGCGAAAGGTTGCCCACCTCTGACCTCTGTTATTGACTCTAAAACGGAAAGCAATTGGCTGAAAAAATTGAAAATGGTTATGAGTTGATTTAACATGGAATACCAATATATTTATATTTGCGGTTGTCGCTCCACTGCCTTTTCATGGTTGATATTTTTATAATTATTTCAAAATCCAATAGAATCAGGAATTTTTATTTTTACATGGGTTATCGTACACTTAAATCTTGTATTGACGACTTGCGGCGTATCGGGCAATTGATTGAGTTCGACGAACCGGTTGATCCCTATCTTGAAATGGCAGCCGTACAGCGTCGGCTTTATAAGGCGGAAGCACCGGCGGTTCTTTTTACCAAACCAGTTGGAACCGGATTTCCCATGCTTGCCAATCTTTTCGGTACACAATCCCGCGTCGAATTTATTTTCCGTGACGGAATCGAACCGCTTCGGAAAACAATTGAATTAGAAGTTGATCCTGTTGCGTTTATTTCCAATCGGCTTCGTTTCAAGACCTCCTTTTTGTTGGGGCGGTTGGCTCTCACTTCATTGATGTATTCGCGTCCGAAACGTGTGTCAACCCGAAACGCTCCCGTGTTTGCCTGTCGGACAACACTCGACCAATTACCGCAACTCGTTTCCTGGCAACACGATGGCGGTCCCTATCTCACTTTGCCGCAAGTTTATACGGAACACCCGGACAATCCCGGTTTTGCAACATCAAATCTTGGAATGTACCGCGTTCAACTCGCTGGAAATAATTATGTACAAAATTATGAAGCCGGATTGCATTATCAGATTCACCGCGGTATTGCCGCTCACCACGCCGCCGCAATACGTTCCAATAAACCGCTTCGGGTTAACGTGTTTCTCGGCGGTGCGCCGGCAATGATTCTCGCTGCGGTTATGCCGTTACCGAAAGGCATCAGTGAATTGCTTTTCGCCGGAATTTTAGGGCAACACCGTATTCCAATGGCAATTCCGCCTTCTGGGAATAATTCTGTACA
>JAISBG010000231.1 GCA_031266315.1 Planctomycetaceae bacterium
AAAGGTCGCGTCGGCGATAGCCAACTTGCCCCTGTTGACGGTTGGTAACTTGATTCCAAAACGGAAGACAACTCAATTTGCTATTGTTAATCTAATTCACTGTCGGCGAGTACGCCGACGCGACCTTTCAGCGAAAGGTCGCCCACCTACAAAAGAAAAGGTTGCCCACCTTATGATTGCCGATGAAATATTACCTATTATTCTGGTGAGAAACACCCTAATCCAGTAGAATCAGCCATTTTTTTATATAAAGAACTCCAATGCACGCCGCCGCAAGAGGTCGAATATTTTTATTTATAGCAATAGCAACCGAGTTTATTTGCGTACAATGCCGAACTATCCGCTATTTGCTAAAAATTGTATGGTTGCCGCGATGGGCATTCCGTGAATGTAGGGTTCGAAACTGTCAATGAGCATGATCACCACAAGACTCCAACCATCCATCAGAACGAAAAGCATCAGTTTGAACGGCAACGAAATAATCACCGGCGGTAACATCATCATGCCCATTGATACCATCACACTGGCAATCACCATGTCAAGAACCAAAAACGGTAAATAAATCTGGAAACCAATTAAAAATGATGTTTTCAATTCGCTCAACATAAAACCCGGTAATAACGCCCGCCATGGAACATTTCGCCAAGTCAGATGTTCCGGTGCTTTGTAATCTTTTACGTAACGTAACAATTCCAGAACAACATCGGTATTGCCGCAACGTTCGATTTGAGCCGCCATAAACTGCCGAACCGGTAATTCTCCCTTTTCCCACGCAACCTCAAGTCCGATTCGGCGTTCACTAAACGGCAAAACCGATTCGGTGTAAACTTCCGACCAAACCGGCATCATAATCAGCATCGTAATAAAAAGCGATAACGCCGTAATTACCTGACTGGGCGGTAATTGGTTGGCGCCGATTGCCTGCCGTAACACCGCCAGAACCGTCATCACCCGAACAAACGAAGTCGTCATAATCATAATCGACGGCGATAACGTAATCACCGTTAAAATCACCATGATTTGCAGGGTTGAAACCAAACCGCCGGGAGTTCGCAAAAAGTCGGCTCCGGGCAAAATCTCTCTCGGAACTCCAAGCGTCATATCACCGGGTTGAGGCGGATTTTCCATCACCGGCGGATCAAGCGGTGTTTGCGTCGGTAAAAACGAATCATCATTGGAACGATTGACCGCGGCGTTGTTCGCATCAGGTTCAGGATTCCAAAAATGCGGCTCAACCCGATTCGCATACATTCCCGGCGGACGACGCGGATTGTAATTGTTCATCGTCGCTTCCTGAGAAAACACCGGCGAAAACAACACAAAAAAGAAAACCACCGACATGAAAAGTGTCGGCAAAAAAGATGTCGGCGAGAAAAACGTCGATAAATTCCGAAACGTATTGGTGATGTTAATCCGTTTGGTTGTTACGGAAAGTTTGAAGTTTCGGTTTTCGGGTGTTGGTCTTTTTTTAGCCATGCTGCCCTCCTTTTGCAAGAATTTCGGCAAGGCTTTCGTCCGGTTCACTGTAAAGATCGACAAGTGTTGATTGTTTTGATCTGCCTTTTCGCGGAGAGGTTTTTCTGTTATCAATATTAGTTTTGGCAACATCCGTTCCAAAATAACCGCCTTCGACTCCGCCTGTTGAGAAACTGTTCAATGTTTTACGGAAAAATTCTGTCGAGGAATGAGTATCGAGTTGTCGGCATAACCCCAATAATGGTACGACTTCATCGGGATCAGTCATTTCTGTAATCGGCGAAACACCGTCCGGTGTGATCGAAACCAAAAGAAGACGGTTGCCAAGACGTAAAAGATGAAGTTGAATTTTCTGTGTCAACATCGCACGTCCTAAATCTTCAAACGCTTCTTTCGGAAGCAAACGGTTGCCTTTCGGTGAAACTTTTTTGAGAAGCAATACAAGAATCAAAAACGCCGCAAGAACAATCAGAAGACTGCCGAAAACCGAAATCAACGGCGTAATCGCATTGGCAATTTTCGGACGGTCTAATAATCGTTTCTCATTTCCGCTCTTGCCGGAACTTATTGAACTTATTGAATTTTTTGAACTAATGTGTTTGTCGAGCAACGGATCAGATAATTGATTAGATAATTCGTCAATTTTTGTTTCTGTCGGATTGCCGGTTGTTCTGTCGATTCCAGCATCAATTCCGGTATTTTCTGCTATTTCTGCCGGTTCTTTGAACGGCAATACCGGTTGTGGTGCCGGTTCGATTGCTGTAACTTGTCGAACCGGCGGAAGTCTATCATTTCCAGCGGTTGCCGTTTGAACAGGCTTCTGAGTTGGTTGCGGCAAATACGGTTGCGGTGGTGTGGTGTTTCGCGGAACAACCGGAGTTGTGGAAAGTGCGTCACGGAAATGACGGAGTTGTTCGGGCGATTTCGGAGGAATCGGCGCAGAAGACGTGTCGTGAGAGGCGGATGATGTTGCTGGTTTGGTAAAATTACTTGCCGCAAAAGACGCCGAAGGACGAGCAAGAAACGGACGATCCGGTTCCTCCGCAACAAGGTATTCTCTCTCAAAAACGACCGCAAAAACGACCGTAACTATTAAAATTGTCAAAATACGAAAATCGGGCATCCTTGCCCTCCGAAATCATTGTTGTTGATCGACACTTTCGATTGTCGTCGTTCCTTCGGTTTTTTGCAAAGATTGTTCCTTGAACAACAACTTTACAACTCTCAACGGCGGATTCTAACAAAATTTTTCATTTCGACCAAGAGCAATTTTTCTGATCGTTTCGGAATTTGTGGAAGTCAACAAAATGTATTCAAAATAACCGCGTCAACTCAAGTTAGGGTTCGTGCGCAAATAAATTTACTTATTTTTTTATTTTGATAGTTCGTTTTGTACACCGATTTCCGACGAACTTGTGTAAATCCATTAAAATCCGTGTTTTCTGCTCGCTAAAAAAGCGCGCAGAAAACACGGATTGTCAAAGATTAACGCAGATGTTATTATGATAAAAATTGGCGAAAATGGTATAGTTGAAATCTCTATCAAGGGGTTCTAAAGATTCAGTTCTACTAATTTTTACCACAAAGAGAAAAAGGGAGATGAAAATGCGAAACACACGAAAAATCGCGAAAAGAGGTGGGCTATTCATCAAAAAGTCCGCTGGACGGTTGAGTTGGTACCAGGATTGCGTTCAGGCGGCTATGAAACTACTTCTACTATGAAGTTCTTTCGCGATTTACATAAGAACATATTCTTGGAGAAATTCGTGTACCAAGTTTTAATTTGCATTTCGATCATGGTGATGTCCTTAGCAACATGTGGTTGTAGTTCTTCCTCTTGGTATTCCAAATTCAATTGGAAGGCAGAGGATTATTTCGACGACCCGAAGGTGATCGCTTTGTGTAAAGCGATCCAAGAGAAAGACATCGCGAAAATCGATAAGCTGGTCGCGGACGGAGCCGATGTGAACGCCAAAGGCAAAGGAAATATGACGCCTTTGCTTTGGGCGTTCCCGGAGAACAAACCGGAGGTTTTCAAGCGGATTTTGGAGTTTGGAGGCGATCCGAACATCGAAGTGACAAGCGACTTTAACACGAAAAATCAAGGGATTAGACAGGGCGACTCCGTATTACATTTGGCGGCAGGAACTGCTTTCCCCGACTATTTCAAATATGTGATGCAACACGGAGGGAATCCCAATCTCATTCGTGGAAATAAATATAAAGACTCGCCGTTAATCACCGTGGTTAGTGGAAATTCTCCAAACAAGCAGGAATCGGTCCAAATACTGATTGATAAAGGAGCGGATATTAATTATGTCAATCTTGCTGATGAAACGGCACTATTGATGGCAGCGTCTTGGGGAGGACAATTCGATATTGCCATTCAGCTGCTTGAGGCAGGAGCTTCTTTCAATCTTTATATGGAGTCTTCTGGTACATTTGTGCATTTTATTCTTAAAAACAAAAAATTCACTAAACAACGCTATTCTGAAAAACAGAGTCGAGATTATGATGCGATAATAAAAATTTTAGAAAGCAAGGGAGCCGATTTAGTTGGAGCAGAAAAGGATAATGCAGTATGGATCGGTGGAGGGCGGGTATCGCCAAAACGAATCCAGGAATTAAAAAAGAGATACGCCGACGAGTTGGAAGCGAAACAGAAGGCTAAGGAACAAGAGTAAGGTGCGATTGTCCAATATCTTTGAAATTGCCCAAATTAACGTTGCAATAATAGAATTTAGGACAATTTTTAGAAAATGCAACAAGAAATGAAGTGAGTTATTGTTTCTGAAATTTTCAAAAAGTGACAAAATTATTCAAAAATTGTGTTTTGCGCATACAATGACCGCAGATTGATCATAGTAAACCGTAACCGGTAAAGCGATAGGCTTTGCCCTTGAACGAATGTTCCACGTTGCTACGGTTACGTTCAGCGTCGCGGAACGGTTGTTAAGGGACGAAGGTTATCGCCTTACCGGTTGCGGTATAATTACAAAAATATCGGACTGGGTAGGCGATTTCTTTGCGGGTTTATTGAAAGAGTATCTTTTGGATTTTTTTCATATCGGCGTTGGCGGGAGCGACATTATCATTCATGGCGGTTGCGGCGAGAACTCCTACTCCTGCTCCGATTGCCATACAAATATTCTGCACGCGATAACTCGAATGAGCCTCATGCGTACCGCTGATACAACGTCCGGCAACAAGCAAGCCGTCAATCTTTTGCGGAATAACACAAGTTGCCGGAATATCGTAAGGTTTCACTTTTGCGGCTGTACCTTGAATTTCTGCTGAAGTTTGATTTTCCGCTTGACCGCCGCCCGCCGGATTGTGAATGTCCAAACTAAAACGAGCCTCCCTGACAATCGCGTTGTCCCACTTTCGCCCCGAAACAAGGTCTTCACGTTTCAATTGTTCAAGACCGCAAATCCTCCGCGTTTCACGAACTCCAATCACTGCCGGCATGTGTGAAACATAAATATTTTCGTAACCCGGTAAATACTTTTTCATAAAATCGACAACCAGAAACGCTTGACGGCGACATTCCAATTCGGCTTTCGTCAAATCCTCAATTTTCGTGCCGAAAAGACGATTGATCTGTGTCGCGTTGACGCATGCTTTGCCGCGCCGCCCCATTTTATACGTCCGCACAACTCCAACCGTTTCAGGAAGTTCGCCGTTTTTCTGCGCACGTGTTGTAACGGTTTCCCAAGTTTCGTTGCCGCTGATTTTGGTAACACGTGCCGATTCTTCACTGCCGCAAAATTTAGCGTCGTCAGCAACTCCTTCAACAGCAAACATAATGGACATGGGTTGTACAAGACCATCACCTTCCCGTCCCATTTCAAAAGGAACACCGGCGGCGACCGCAACATCAGCATCTCCGGTGGCGTCAATAACCCAATTGGCGCGTATCGTAAATGTTCCTTCTTTTGAAATTGCTTTGACACCGACAATTCGGTTGCCTTCCATAATCGCTTCGGTTGCCCAAGTATGCAGCAAAATTTTTGCACCGGCTTGTTCCAGAAAATCGGCGTAATGTAAATCCGCTCTTTCGGGATCAAATCCGTTACCGCCGATTTTGGCGTGAACCTCTTTAACAAACGGGCTATTAACGCCGCCCATCAAAGGCCAAACCCGTGCATGGATTCCCATTCCGCCAAGCCGACCATAACGTTCAAGTATCAACACTTTCCGCCCAAGCCGTGCGGCATTGGTCGCAACGGCAAAACCGGCAGGACCTCCGCCGCAAACCAAAATTTCCGTTTCAAAAGAGTGATTGCCGGTAGTTGTTAAAACTGTCGGCGCAACTTTCTCTTCTGCTGTTACCGTACTTAAAACACCTACCGCCGTCGTACCGGCTAACGTTCCAAACAATTGACGACGATTCATTTTGAATGTCATAGTTTTTGTTCCTTTATTGTTAAAGGTTTTGATAAAAAATAAACTTTACACAACTAACTAAAATTTGACTGATAAGATTATTCGTCCCTTCAGCCCCTCATGTCCTTACTTAACGCAAGCGACAATAAGGACAAATAATCTTCAATCAACTCCTGACTCTTAATTAACGAGGTGAAAATCTGCTGCCTGCGGTTTACCGACTTTTACAGTGTAACGCAATTCTCCGCGTAATGCAATGGGAGGAATGTGGTAGGGAGCGGAATGATTCGTGATGTCGTCGGCAGCCGGATTGGGGTCTTCCCAATTGATGAAGACGGCGTATTCTCCGGGAATGACACCGTTTTTCCGGTCACCCGCAAGTACCAATTGATATTTTCCCTCTTTGTCGGTAACACCATACGCCGGTGAAGGAACATGTGTTGTATCGGAAACTGCTTGAAATAATACTTTTAGATTTTCCGCAGGTTTTCCGTCAACCGTAACTGTTCCTGAAATTTGCGTTACTTGCGGTCGGCAACCAATACATAATGCGGTGAATAACAAAAAACAAATCAATAATTTTCTACTCATTTTTTTCTTTGGAAAAATTATTTTTGTGATTGAAATTGATGCGAATATACTCATCTCGTCCCTAAAATCCTTCTTGTCCCTCATGTCTCTTACTAAAACAAAAACCGAATTTTA